>ONWP01000053.1 GCA_900321595.1 uncultured Eubacteriales bacterium | reverse complement strand
TGCTCCAGCACGACCGTCAGCTCAAGATCATCGCGAAGGCCCTGGAAAAGAAGATCGGGACGGAGCTCAAGAAGATGCTTGCGAATGAGCGCGAGACCTACGAAAAGTTCTGGGCGGCGTTCGGCTCCCGCATCAAATACGGTCTGTACGAGGGCTACGGCGTTCATAAGGACGAGCTGCAGGATCTGGTGCTGTTCGCCAGCTCCGCGGACGGAAAACTGACCACACTGCAGGAGTACGTGGACCGCATGCCCGAGAGCCAGACGAGCATCTTCTACGCCTGCGGAGAGACGCCCGAGAAGATCGGCATGCTGCCGCAGGTCGCGCGGGTCAAGGCGAAATCCTATGAGATCCTGTACTTCACCGATCCCGTGGACGAATTCGCCGTGCAGATGCTCATGCGCTACGCGGACAAGCCCTTCGTCAACGTGTGCGCCGAGAATCTCGACATCGACACCGAGGATGAGAAGGAGGCCGTGCGCAAGTCCAACGAGGACGCGAAGGATCTGCTCGAAAAGATGAAGAGCATCCTGGGCGACAAGGTCACCGGCGTGCGCTTCACCGGCGGCATGAGCGACTTCCCGGCGTGCCTGACCAGCGAGGGCATGCTCTCCGCCGAGATGGAAAAGGTGCTCAACGCCATGCCCGGCAGCGAGGGCGTCAAGGCGCAGCTGGTGCTGGAGCTGTCGAGCGGCCATCCCGTGGTCGAAAAGCTCGCGTCCCTGGACGACGAGGCGCTCGCCGACTATACGAACCTGCTGTACATGCAGGCAAGGCTCCTCGCGGGCATGTCCGTCGAGGATCCCGCCGCGTTCACGAAGCTGATCAGTAAGCTGATGTGACGCGAATCAATACAGCAATCGCCCGGTCTCCGAAGAGGCCGGGTCCTATTTTGCGCGCCACGGACAGAATGACGCATTTGCCGTTTTTTCAAAATCGCGGCGACAGCGTGAAAAAACGCGATCTGTCTATTTGCTTTGATATTTACATTGCGTCTCATTTGTGATATATTTGCGGGTAGACAAGAGAAGAGAGGCCAGAAAAATGCCGGATGATGCAAACAGCTTTGCGCTTGAATTCCGCCTGCGCGCGCTTGACCGGGATCTTCACAAGCGATTTACCGACTGCGTTTTCGTTCTTCAGCGGATCCTGTCGAATTACAAGCTCCTGTTCCCCGAATACACCGATCATTCCGAGCTTCATTCGATCACCGTGATCCAGTTCTGCAATACCCTGATCGGCGAACAGCTCGACCGGCTCAATAAAAACGAGATCTACGTATTGCTTGCGAGCTGTTATTTCCACGACACGGGCATGGGGATCACGAAAAAGGATTACGAAGCGTTTTCCCGGGAGATCGATTTCGGCGATTATTTTGAAAAGCACCCGAACGCCACGCCCGCCGAGCAGATCCGCGATTTTCACAATGAGTACTCCGGCATGTTCATCCGGAAATACGCGGAGCTGTTCGAGTTCCCGAGCAAGACCCATCTCGAGGCGATCGTCCAGATCTCAAGAGGCCATCGAAAAACGGATCTGAAGGATGAGCGCATCTATCCGGTCAGACTGCCGACGCCCGACGGCGAAACGATATGTTTGCCGTATCTTGCCGCGCTTCTGCGTCTGGCAGATGAGATCGATGTGACGGCGGATCGCAGCTCAAAGCTGCTGTATGATCTGGAAACGATGGTCGACGAGCATCAGTTCTTCGAGCACAAAAGGCACCGGGCCGTGCGGGATCTGATCATCAGCAGGGATGCCTTTACCCTGCTGATCGACGACAGCGATCCCGTGATCCTGGACATGATCGAGAGAATGGCCGATAAGATGCAGAAGACGCTCGACACCTGCCGCGAGGCGGTCAACGGGCGCACGCCGTTTGAGATCACGCAGCGCCGGGTCCTGCTTCGTCCGGTCTGACGCGCGTTCAGGACGCAAAAGAAGACGGTTTCAGACCAAAGCCCGAAGCCGTCAGTTTTTTTGCGTGGGAACCGTTTACCGGATGATATCGAAGATCAGCTCGGTTTTTTCCGGCGCCTCGGGTCCGATGGTCAGCGCGTCGAGATAGCGCTTCGCCGCCGATTCGGCCGACGCGGCGTCGTTTGTGTACAGGCAGGCGAGGGTCTGTCCCTTTTCGACCCGGTCGCCGGTCTTGCGCTTTACGATGATGCCCGCGCTGAAATCGATCGCGTCTTCCTTTTTGCTGCGGCCCGCGCCGAGAATGACCGACGCGGCGCCGATCGCCTCGGTGTCCATCGCCGTGATAAAACCGTCCGCGGGACAGACGACGGGGACGGCCGCTGCGGCGCCGTCGCCGTACTTCGCGCGCTCGAGCCACGCGATATCGCCGCCCTGCGCCGCGATCCACTCCTTCATCTTAGCGTAGGCGGCTCCGCTCTCGATGGCGTCGGCGACCCGCGCCGCCGCCTCGTCGTGGGAAATGCCGGCGAACAGCATCGTCATCTCAGTCGCGAGCGCCGCGCAGACGTCGTACAGGTCGCCCCGGGAAGCGCCGCGCAGAACCTCGGCCGCCTCGATCACCTCGAGCGTATTGCCGACGGCCGTCCCGAGCGGGCGGCTCATATCGGTGATCAGCGCGGCCATATTGCGTCCGCAGGCCTTGCCGATCGCGACCATGTTCCGGGCAAGGATCCGGGCGTCCTCGGGCGTTTTCATAAAAGCGCCGGATCCCGCTTTCACGTCAAGCACGATGCTCCTGGCGCCGGCTGCGATCTTCTTTGACATGACGCTCGACGTGATCAGGGGGATGGAGTCGACCGTGGCCGTCACGTCGCGCAGCGCGTAGAGCTTTTTGTCCGCGGGCGTCAGATTGCCGGACTGAAAGATCACCGCGACGCCGGTCTCCTCGACCTGCCGCAGGAATTCCTCGCGACCCATCGTGACCCGCATCCCGGGGATCGATTCGAGCTTGTCGGCCGTGCCGCCCGTGTACCCGAGCCCCCTGCCGGACATCTTCGCGACCTTGCCGCCCAGCGCCGCGACGATCGGCGCGACGATCAGCGTGGTCTTGTCCCCGACGCCGCCGGTGGAGTGCTTGTCGACCGTCAGCTCGCCGAAGCGCGACAGGTCGATCGTGTCGCCGGATCTGGCCATGCAGTCGGTCAGCGCGACGGTCTCCTCGTCGGTCATGCCGCGGAAATAGATCGCCATGCAGAGCGCCGCCGCCTGATAGTCGGGCACCGTGCCGTCGACGCAGCCGTCGATGAAAAAAGCGATCTCGTCCTTCGTGAGCGCGCCGCCGTTTCGTTTTTTCAATATGATATCGTAGATCCTCATTGTGCAGTATCTCCTTCCGGGTGAACGGATCCAAACGCGCGGGATCCCGACCGCTGATCACGCGCGGGACCCAGCTTTTCACCGTATGACCTGATGATATCACTTTTGCCGGTGATTGTAAAGCGGCAATCGCGCCGTCGGCGGTGAAAAGGCGCGAAGCCGCGGCGCGTACGGGCGGA
>ONWP01000082.1 GCA_900321595.1 uncultured Eubacteriales bacterium | reverse complement strand
GCCGTGGCCGCCGCCCTTGACAGCCTGAAAATAATCGCTCTGGCTGGGTTGGATGCCGCCGAGGCCCGGCCCGCCGCGCTCCACGTTGACGATCAGCGCGGGCAGATCGCTGCCGGCGATATAGGAGATGCCCTCCTGCTTGAGGGAGACCCCCGGGCTCGAGGACGAGGTCATCACGCGCTTGCCGGTGCTGGAGACGCCGTAGACCATATTGATCGCCGCGATCTCGCTCTCGGCCTGCAGGAACACGCCGCCGATCTTGGGCATGCGTTTGGCCATATACGCAGCCAGCTCCGTCTGGGGGGTGATGGGATATCCGAAGTAGTGACGGCAGCCGGCTCTGATCGCCGCCTCCGCGATGGCTTCGTTGCCCTTCATCAAAACTTTTTCACTCATGGGCTTCCACCTTACCTTTCCACCGTGATCACGCAGTCGGGACACATCAGCGCGCAGCTGGCGCAGCCGATACACTTTTCGGCGTCCAGCATCTCCACCGGGTAATGTCCCTTGCGGTTGATCGTCGTCTGCGAGATCCCGAGGATCTTCTTGGGACACGCGGCGACGCACAGGCCGCAGCCCTTGCAGATGTCGGTGTTAAATGTGACCTTTGCCATATACACACTTCCTGTTAAATTATTTTCTTCTGTAATGTGAGACGAAAGACGTTTTCGATCCCCGCCGGCAGCGCGGCGTCCCGCTCGGCGCCGGTCATCGCCACGGGCAGACCCGTCAGCGCGGAAAGCGCACGCGCCTGCGCGTCGCCCGCCGCGATCACGTCCGCCGTCGTGTCGGGGCCGACGTTCGTGTTGTTCACGATCGCCGTGAACGGGATCGGACAGACCGCCGAAATCTCACGCATCACGTCCAGCGCCTCTTCCGCCGTGCGCGTCAGCGGCCGACAGAAGTTCACGACGAACAGCATATCGTAGTCGTCTTCCGCGAGGATGTACGGGGAAAACCGTCCGAGCGCGTAAGCGCCGCGGTCGTCTCCCCCCACGTCGAGCACGGCGAACCGGTCGCGCCGTTCCACGAGGCCGTAGACGGCGCTGGGCAGGCTGGGCAGATCGACGTTCGACCCCGCGAAGGGCAGCGCGATGACCTCGACCCCTGCGCTTTCCAGCTCGGCGCGGCTGTCGGCGGAACGGAAATAGGGGTTGACGATGTCGATATCCGCCAGCGCGGCCGGTCTGCCGCTCGCGGCGAGCGCCAGCGCGTAATTGACCGCCAGATTCGTTTTGCCGCTGCCGTAATGGCCGCAGAACAGCGTCACCCGTTTCGGCTCGAACCGCATCGTTTCCCCTCCCCTCGTCATGCCTTAACGTTTATTATACCGTATACCGATGTCCGTTGCAATCTGCAAACATTACAAATTTCTCCGGATTTAGAGCTGATTTCTCTGAATTTTGCCGCTGATGGTCTTTGGCAGAGAATCCCGGAACACCACCACGCGCGGATACTTATAAGGCGCCGTATGGCTCTTGACGTAGGTCTGGATCTCCTTCTTGAGCTCCTCCGTACCCTCAGTGCCCTTCGTCAGGACGACGCTGGCCTTGACGATCTGGCCGCGGATATCGTCCGGCACGGCGGAAACGCCGCATTCGAGCACGTAGGGCAGCTCCATGATGACGCTCTCGATCTCAAAGGGCCCGATCCGGTAGCCGGAGGACTTGATGATGTCGTCCACGCGGCCTTCGTACCAGAAGTAGCCGTCCTCGTCGCGCCACGCCGTATCGCCGGTGTGATAGAGGCCGTCGCGCATGCTGCGCTCGGTCATGCCCGGGTCGTTGGCGTAGTTGGCGAACAGCCCCGGCGGCACGCCGTGATCCAGACGGACGACGATCTCGCCGACCTCGCCGCTGGCGACGGGCTTGTCGTCGTGATCGACCAGATCCACGTCGTACTGCGGACTGGCCAGCCCCATGGAGCCCAGCTTCGGCGTGGTGCCGTACAGGTTGCCGATGACGAGCGTCGTCTCCGTCTGGCCGAAGCCCTCCATAATCTGCAGGCCGGTGGCATTGTAGAACTGCTTCGTGACCTCCGGGTTGAGCGCCTCCCCCGCGCTGGTCATGTGCCGCACGCTGGAGAAATCGTACATGGACAGGTCTTCCTTGATCATCATGCGCAGCATCGTCGGCGGCGCGCAGAAGGTGGTGATGCCGTACTGCTTGAACATGGGCATGATATCAGACGCGCTGAACCGGTCGAAATCGTAGACGAAGACCGCGCCCTCGCACATCCACTGGCCGTAGAGCTTGCCCCACAGGGACTTGCCCCAGCCGGTGTCGGAGATCGTGAAGTGCAGGCCGTCCTGCTCGCAGCAGTGCCAGTATTTTGCCGTGACAAAGTGCCCGATCGAGTAGGTGTGCTTGTGCTCGACCATCTTGGGGTTGCCGGTGGTGCCGCTGGAGAAGAACGCCAGCGCGATGTCGTCCCCGCCGGGCGTGTCGTCCGTCCGGTCGAAGTGCGAGGAGAACATGCCGTATTCGGCGTCAAAGTCGTGCCAGCCGGGCTTCTGACCGCCGACGAGGATCTTCGTCTTGACGCAGGGGCATCTGGACGCGGCGGCTTCGGCGATGTCCGCGGTGTCTCCGAACGCCGTGCAGACGATGGCGGAGACGTTCGCGGATTCATAGCGGTAGACGAAGTCGTGATCCTTGAGCTGGAACGTCGCCGGAATGGCCACCGCGCCGATCTTGTGCAGCGCGACCATGGCGAACCAGAACTGGTAGTGCCGTCTGAGCACCAGCATGACCTTGTCGCCCTTTTTGATGCCCAGAGAGCGGAAATAGTTCGCGGTACGGTTGGATTCCTTGCGGATGTCCTCGAAGGTGAACCGGCGCTCATGCTTGTCGATATCCAGATGGAGCATCGCGAGCTTCTGCGGATACTGCCGGGCGATCTCATCCACGATGTCGAAGCCGAAGTTGAACTTTTCCAGATTCTTGAAGGAGATCTTTTCCAGCACGCCGTGCTCGTTTTCCACGGTGTCGACGAATTTTTCCACGACCAGCTTCGTGCTCGGGCGCACGGCGGCGATGCTGCGGCGCACCTCCGCCTCATGGGTCTCCTCGCCGGGCAGCACCACAGCCAGGAACACGCAGTCCTGTCCGTCCACGGCGATCATGCCGTGGGGCGTGGAGGAGTTGTAATAGATGCTGTCGCCCTCGTGCAGCGTCTCCTGATTCTCGCCGACCTGCACCAGCAGGGAGCCGGACAGCACCAGGTCGAACTCCTGACCGGAGTGCTTGGTCAGATGGATCGGCTGATTCTGCTGTTTTTCGGAGTACTCGTAGCGCACCCAGTAGGGCTCCGCGATCTTATTTTTGAATTTCGGCGCGAGATTCGCAATGGAGATGCCCTCCTCCTTGGCGGTCTGGCTGCCCTGCCCGCGGCGCGTCACCGTGTAGCTGGACAGATGCGCCGAATGACCTTCCATCAGCGACGTCAGCTCGATGCCGAAGACCAGCGCGCATTTATGGATGAACGTAAACGGCATATCGCGCTCGGCGCGCTCGTACGCCTCGTATTCCTCCTGCGTCACCTCGGTACGCGCGGCCATGTCCGCGGGGGACAGATTCATGATCTGCCGCATTTCCTTAATTCGGGACGCCACCTCCCGCAGCTGCGTCATTCCGGTCTGATTGCTCATACTCTCGCTCCTTTCCATGCGATATTATTTTGTAAAACAAAAGACCCGTCCCAAAGAATTTCTTTGAGACGAGCCGGCATTACAACCGTACCCGCGGTACCACTCAAATTGCGCCTTACCCGGCGCCCCTCAGGCTCTATCAAGCCTTATGCGTTCACGCAGCAATCACGGAAGAAACTACTCGGGTCGACCGACCTTTCGCTCCTTCGGCTCGGAAGGGATGGGAGTGTCAAAACGTCCTGCCGCCGGGCTCGCACCGTCCCCGACTCGCTTGGCGCACGCCGTTTTCTCCGTCTTCGTCACAGCTTTTAGCGGATATTCAGTTTTACGAGTGGTATTCTACCACCTGTGAAAACGTTTGTCAAGAGGCAAAATGCATGAATCCAAAAGAAATTCCACAAAATGAGGAAAATCCGGAATCAAGCCTCGTCCGTCTCCCGGATGGGCGGCTGAAACCCGATGAACGCCTGCACCATCTTCGGGTGATGGATCGCGAAGTGGATCGCGGGACTCTTGGTTTTCGACACGATCACCAGCTTTTCCCCGACGATCGTATAGCTGAGATTCCGGAAGGCCGGCGCCGGATCCGGCTCCAGGACCAGATTCGGGTGCGCTGCGGTGTAGGCCCGCGTCGCCTCCAGATGTCTGCTGTAGATCTCATAGGTATACGGGACGTCCGTCTCGAAAAAGATCTCGGAAAGCGAAAGATTCAGGGGCGCCGCCCCGAACTGCTCCCGCGTGAGCACCGGCACGGTGAGCGCGATCCGCGGGCAGTCCGCCAGCGCCTCCGCTTTCGCCGCGGACGCGTCGCGGAAGCGGCGGATCCGCTCCGCGTCGGGCCCGGTCACGCCGTTTTCCTCCAGCAGCGCGTCCAGAAGCTCCGGCGGCATGGTGAAAACGGGAAGGCTCCCCGCGACGACACGCCGCTCCTCGCGCGTGCCGACCGCGTTCTGAAACGCCTCGAGGTCTGCCGCCCTGTCGCTGCGGTAGATCTCCATGAGCGGCTGCGCGGCGGCCAGCAGCCGTTCCGCCTTGCGCCGGTAATAGCGCAGATCATCCTTGTTCTTGGTCAGGAAATAGCGTCCCTCGCTCTGGTGCCCCGCGACGGCGCTCCCCTCCAGCGCGGCCGCGCCGGAGACCTTGAGCAGATGTGAAAACACCCGCCCCTGCGCGGTCGGCAGATAATACGGCGAGATCTGCCCCGTCATATACATCGGGATATGGCCTTCGAGGCCCAGCATCATCTCCGGGAAGGGCCGGTACACGTCGTGGATGATCTTCAGGCGCAGCCCCTTTTTCAGCATCATCGCCATGCCCGCCATCCACTTTTTCGTGAACTCCGGGTCGTCGGCCATCTCCCCGATCGGCATATCGCTGTACAGGATGCAGTCCTCCTGGGAACGGGAGAGCACCGTCGCCCGGATAAAGTCCAGCTCGCTCTCCATCATCTCGGCGGTGCCGGTGTACGTTTTCGTCACGGGCAGCTGGAAAGGCACCGTCGGCACGCGCATTTTATCGAAACGGATGGCGCGGATGAACATATTCAGGTCGAAGGCGTCCATATTCTGCAGGAACCGGTTGATCGGGTCCTCCGCCCGCGCCCGGTTGGAGCCGAGCCACCGCACGATCGCGTCGTACCGCGCCCCGGCGCTGTCCAGGTCGCTTTTTTTGCAGCCCAGCAGCGCCGCGAGCGCTGCGATATCCGACCCGCCCGCACAGCTGCGGGAAAGGTAACCGGCGACGTTCGCGGTGAAATCGCCGATATTGCCGGGTCTGCGCTGTCCGGACAGCACCTTTGAGATATGCGAGGGATCGTAGGAGAGCGCCCGCGCCAGAGACACGCCGCGCACGTCCAGCGTTTTCAGCAGCGTTTTCAGATTCATCAGGTATACGTCGTATTCGACCTGCAGCCCGGGCCGCACGGCCGCGTTCAGCGCGCTTAAAACCTCGTCTTCCGCATACGCCGCGCCCCGTTCCCGGGCCAGCGAAGCGATCCCCGCCGCCAGCTTTTTGATCTGCTCGCTGCCGTACGCCGGCTCGCGCTCCCCCGCGCAGTACCGGCTGATCGCGCTGGCGCTCACGCCCGAGGCCTGCGCGAGCGCGGCGCGGGTGGCATTCAGTTCCCGCAGATAGCGATCGAGCGTTTCACCGAAGGTCATATTTCCGTTCTCCCGTGCGTTTTTCTTTGATTATAATATAATCCCGCGCGCCGCAAAAAACAATCCCCGTTTTGCCAATGTCATTCCGGGAATTTTACTGTCGGACGCGGGACGCGGATGGTATAATCAGCATGTCAAAATATACAGAAAAACACAAGGAGATCGATCGTTATGAAAAAGATGGTATCCGTTCTTCTCGCCGTGCTGCTGCTCCTGACCGCGGCCCTGCCGCTGCAGGCGTGGGCGGAACCGGTCGAACGGCACAATGGCCCGCTCACCGCCGAGGTCAGCGACGACCCGTTCGCGGTCTCGTTCACGGGTCTGAATCTGTCCGAGCTGAATGACGATGGCACGTCGAAGGAGGACGCGAACGGCGACTCTGTCTATTTCATCCTGTTCCGCAACGAATGGGACGAAAAGACCTCCTCCTGGTATACCAAGCAGGACAAGCTGCCCGCCGGCGTCGCCTACGACCTGAAGACGAACACCGTGACGCTGACGAATTTCAACGGCACGAATTACCGGCTCTTCGCCAACATGATGGGCGACGATCTGACGATCCGCGTCAAGGGCGCCTGCAGTCTGGCCCAGATCACCATCTGGGGCGACGGCTGGGGCGCGGGCCTGCACCTGACCGGCGACGGCTCGCTGACCGTGAACGAGAAGAAGCTCTTCGACAACGCGATCGAGTTCCACCCCGAGGGCGTCGACCTCACCTTCGGGATCGATAAGGCGACGACCGTGAAGCTCTCCGCAAAAAAGGACGCCGTCGCGATCCTCGGCACGCAGCAGACCGAAGACGTCTTCGACCTGCCGGCCGGCGTGAAGACCGAGCCGAAAAAGGAGACCTACGTCCAGCATAAGAACAAGCGGATCTTCGGCTATACGATCAACGAGAACTATTTCTATACGATGGATCAGCCGAAGGGCGTCTCGAAGGACGATCCCGACGGTCTCT
>ONWP01000077.1 GCA_900321595.1 uncultured Eubacteriales bacterium | reverse complement strand
CAGGCGGGCATCCGCTTCATCTGCTCGGAATACGCCAATTCCAACGTGGACATCCCCGCCCTGCCGCAGACGCTCTACGCGATCACGGACGACCGCGAACTGTCCTGCATCCTCGACATCGGCGGCGACGACCGCGGTGCGCTCGCACTCGGGCGGCTCGCGCCCGCTCTTCTGGAAGAGAACGATTTCGAGATGCTGTTCGTCGTGAATTTCTACCGTCCGCTGACGACGACCGTCGACGACGCGCTGGAGGTGCTGCGCGAGATCGAATACGCCGGACACCTGCCGTTCACAGGCATCGTCAACAACTCGAATCTCGGCGACGAGACCGTGCCGGACACCGTGCTGCGCACGACGGAACGCACGCGCGAGCTGTGCGAAAAGAGCGGCCTGCCGCTGCGGTTCACCTCGGTGAACCATCCCCTCGTTCCCGCGCTGCGGGACACGATACCCAACCTGATCGGGCTTGATCTGCAAGCCAAAATTCGATAAAAAGGAGAGTTGGTCATGGCAAAACTGACGTTCAAAACCGAGATCTGCAAGGGCTGCGGACTGTGCATCAACGTCTGCCCCAAGAACGTTTTGGAGCTGAACAAGGACAAGCTCAACAGCAAAGGACACCATCCCATCGAAGCTGCGCGTCCCGACGACTGCATCGGCTGCGCGTTCTGTGCGACAATGTGTCCCGACTGCGTGATTACAGTAGAAAGGTGAGTGAAACATATGGCTGACAAAGTTTTGATGAAGGGAAACGAAGCCATCGCTGAAGCCGCGATCCGTGCCGGCTGCCGCCACTACTTCGGCTATCCCATCACCCCCCAGACGGAGATCGCCGCCTACATGGCAAAGAGAATGCCCAAGATCGGCGGCACCTTCCTGCAGGCGGAAAGTGAGATCGCCGCGATCAACATGGTCTACGGCGCAGCGTCCGCAGGCAAACGCGCGATGACCTCCTCCTCGAGCCCCGGCATCTCGCTCAAGGGTGAAGGCATTTCTTACATGGCAGGCTCCGATCTGCCCGCGCTGATCGTCAACGTGGAGCGCGGCGGCCCCGGCCTCGGCGGCATTCAGCCCAGCCAGTCCGACTATTATCAGGCCACCAAGGGCGGCGGCCACGGCGACTATCACCTGATCGTGCTCACGCCTGCCAGCGTGCAGGAGATGGCCGATCTGACGGCGCTGGCGTTCGATCTTTCCGACCAGTACCGCGTGCCCGCCATGCTTCTGGCGGACGGCACCATCGGTCAGATGATGGAGCCCGTCGTCCTGCCCGAGGAGAGCGCATCCAAGGTCGAGAAGCCCTGGGCGCTGACCGGCACGCAGATGGCGCGTCCGCACAACATCGTCAACTCGCTTTACCTCGTCCCGGAGGAGCTCGAACGCACCAATCTGGAGCGGTTTGAGCGCTACGCCGAGATCGAGGCGAAGGAGGCCAGATACGAGTCCTTTATGATGGACGACGCCGAGGTGTGCGTCGTGGCGTTCGGCATCGCGGCCAGAGTCTCAAAGAACGCCGTCGTCGCCGCGCGCGCGGAGGGCATCAAGGCCGGCCTGATCCGTCCCATCACCGTATGGCCGTTCCCGAAGAAGGCCATCGCGGACGCCGCGCCCCGCGTGAAGGGATTCGTCAGCGTGGAGCTGTCCATGGGACAGATGATCGACGACGTGCGCCTTGCCTGCGGCTGCGCGAAGCCCGCGGCGCTGTGCAGCCGCGTCGGCGGCATGATCCCCTCGCCTGACGAGGTCCTTGCCGCGATCAAGAACATGAACGGAGGGAATGCGTAATGGTCGTCTTTGAAAAACCCAAGAGCCTGACGGACGCCGAATTCCACTACTGCCCCGGCTGCACCCACGGCATCATTCACCGTCTGGTGGCCGAAGCGCTCGACGCGACCGGCACAGAGGGCATCGCCATCGGCGTCGCGCCCGTCGGCTGCGCCGTCATGGCCTATAATTACTTCAGCTGCGACATGGTCGAGGCCGCGCACGGCAGAGCGCCCGCCGTCGCGACCGGCATCAAGAGAAGTCTGCCCGACCACGTGGTGTTCACCTATCAGGGCGACGGAGACCTTGCTTCAATCGGCATGGCGGAGACCGTGCACGCGGCCGCCAGAAACGAGAATATCACTGTGATCTTCGTCAACAACGCGATCTACGGCATGACCGGCGGCCAGATGGCTCCCACCAGTCTGCCCGGACAGGTCACGCAGACGTCCCCCTACGGCCGCGACGTGAAGACCGCGGGCTATCCCATCAAGATGTGCGAGATCCTCTCGCAGCTCGACGGCCCCGAGTACATCGCGCGCGTCGCCGTGAATAACGTCAAGAACGTCCGCAACGCCAAGAAGGTCATTCAGAAGGCGTTTGAGAATCAGATCGCCGGCAAGGGCTTCTCCCTCGTGGAGGTCGTTTCCAGCTGTCCCACCAACTGGGGCATGACGCCCGTCAAGGCGCTGGAGTGGGTCGAGAACGAGATGATCCCGTACTACCCGCTGGGCGTTTACAAGGACAGAAGCGAAAAGGAGGGTGTTTGATATGACGACGCAGATCCTCATCGCGGGTTTCGGCGGACAGGGCGTCCTGTTCGCGGGCAAATTCCTCGCCTATAAAGGGCTGCTCGAAGACCGGCACCTGTCCTGGCTGCCCTCCTACGGCCCCGAGATGCGCGGCGGCACGGCCAACTGCAGCGTGATCCTGTCCGACGAGAACGTGGGCTCGCCCATCGTCTCCAAGCCGGACGTGCTCATCGCCATGAACCTGCCCTCGCTCGACAAGTATGAGAACGACGTGGTGCCCGGCGGCATGATCTTCGTGGAGTCCTCGCTGATCGCGCGCAAGGTCGCGCGCACGGACGTGTCCGTCTTCTACATCCCGGCGACGCAGATCGCCAAGGAAATCGGCGCGCCGAGCCTTGCCAATATGGTCATGGTCGGCAAGCTCCTGCGCGAGTGCGACGCCGTCACCGGCGAGAACATAGAGGCGGCGCTGAAGAAGGTCGTTTCCGCCCGCCACGCGGACAAGCTGGCCGTCAATATGAAGGCCATCGACGCCGGCTATCAATACACATAATGTAGAATATTCACAAAAAGATCGGCCCCTGCGGCGGAGAATTATACAAGATTTTACTTGACTTTTTTCCGCGCAAAGGCTAAAATGAAACAGTCATTCGCCCGACAGCGGCGGATCAAAACGCAATAACGAAGAAATGCAGTGAAGGCACTATGCGCGCTGCGTGGCCGTTCCAGAGAGCCGACGCCCGGTGAAAGTCGGCACGAGCCGCAGATGCGCAGTCTCCTGCCGGAGCAGACCTCCGGAATGGGATCGCATCCCGGAGTAAGGAGGTTCGGAAGGGTCCCGTTACCATGACCCGACGCTTGTCAGAGCGTACAGAGCGGCCGCGTCAGCGGCAATCCGGGTGGTACCGCGATCGAAACAGGATCGTCCCAGAAGCAGGAATGCTTTTGGGACGTTTTTTCACGGAAAACCCTTCAAAAAACAGAAAGAAACGATAATTTCAGCGGACAAAGGAGAGAACGCCATGAGACACATCACTCTGATCGACACAACGCTCCTGCAGGCATACGACCTGCACAAGAGCGCGCTGAGCTTCAAGGAGAAGCTGGAGATCGCCAACTGTCTGGACCGACTGCGGGCGGACGTCATCGAACTGCCCCCGATCACCGGTCAGAAGGCCGACGAGCTGTTCGGCAAGACGGTCGCGGCCTCCGTCAAGTCCGCTGTGAGCGCCTGCGTGCCCGTGAACTCCGCGCTCGTGAACGAGACGTGGGAGAGCGTGAAGGCGGCGAAAAAGCCGATCCTCAACGTGACCGCGCCCGCGTCGCCCGTGCAGATGGAGTACACCGGCCACATGAAGGCGCCCGCGATGCTCGAGGCGATCAAAAAGCAGGTCGCCGCGTGCCGCGCGCTGTGCGCGGATGTGGAGTTTACCGCGCTCGACGCGACCCGCGCGGAGCCGGAATTCCTGTACGCCGCTGTGACGGCGGCCGTCGAAGCCGGTGCGAGCCGCGTGACGCTGTGCGATTCCGCCGGCGTGCTGCTGCCGGATGAATTCATCACCTTCCTGAACGGCGTCCGGGAAAACGCGCCGAAAACGGCGGACGCGAAGCTTTTTGTACAGGTCAGCGACGGCATGTGCATGGCGGCGGCCTGCGCCGCGGCGGCCGTTGAGGCCGGCGCGGACGGCGTGAAGTGCACGGCTGTGCCCGCCGGTTACACGACGCTCGAGCAGATCGCGCGGCTGGCGCAGGTCAAGGGCAGCGCGCTGGAGATCGAGATCGGCCTTCGCACGACGGAGCTGAACCGCGTGGTCTCGCAGATCGGCCGCATCGTCAGCGCGAACCGCAGCGAGCCGAAGCCCTTCGACCACTCCGGCGGGGAGATCGCCAACATCTGCCTCGACAAAAACGACGACATCACCGAGGTGACGAAGGTCGTCAGCCAGCTGGGATACGATCTCTCCGAGGAGGACAACGCCAAGGTGTACGAGGCGTTCCGCCGCATCGCGGTCAAGAAGCAGTTCGTCGGCACCCGTGAGCTGGACGCGATCGTCGCCAGCACGGCGCTGCAGGTCCCGGCCACGTTCCGCATCGACAGCTATGTCATCAACAGCGGCAACGTGCTGACCGCGACGGCGAATATCACGGTGCTCAAGGACGGGGAACGCCGGCAGGCCGTGGCCGTCGGCGACGGCCCCATCGACGCCGCGTTCTTTGCCATCGAGCAGATCGTCGGCCATCACTACGACATGGACGACTTCCAGATCCAGACTGTCACAGAGGGCGCGGAATCCATGGGCAGCGCCATGGTGAAGCTGCGCGCCGACGGCAAGGTCTACGCGGGCAGCGGCATTTCGACCGATATCATCGGCGCCGCGATCCGCGCCTATATCAGCGCGCTGAACAAGATCGTATACGAGGGGGAATAAACGGTGAAGCTGTCATATTCGATCCGCGGCTGGAATGAATTCAAATGGGACGAGCTCTGCGCTGCGGCGCAGCAGGCCGGTCTTTCCGGCATCGAGGCCTATAACGCGCAGGGCTATGCCTTCCAGGGCAAGAACAGCCCCGCGAACCCGCAGATGAGCGCGGCGGCGCGGCGCGATCTGGTGCGCCGCGGTCTGCAGTGTGCGAGCATCGGCACCCGGCATGATTTTCTGGATGAGGCCTTCGAGGACGAATTCCGCGCGTCGCTCGAGCTCGCCCGGAATCTGGACGTCCGCCACATCAGTCTGCACACGGCGTGCGAGGACGCCGACAGAGCCGAGCGGGAGCTCGCGCTGCTTCTGGAGCAGGCCGCCGGCGCGAATGTCTGTCTGCTCGTTGAGACGCGCGACGCCTACTGCGATACGAAAAAGCTGCGCGAGATGCTCAACCGCTTTGCCGACGACGACCGGCTGGCCGCCCTCTGGGATATGTACGCGACCGTTATGATCGGCGGCGAGGACGCGGAGACGTCCATCACGAACCTGGGAGCCTACGTGCGGCACGCGCACATCCGCGACTGCCGCACCGAGGACGGCGCGCACGCCCCGGAGCTCTTCGGCGAAGGGGAGATGCCCGTGCAGGAGCTGGTGAACGCGCTGACCAGCGTCAACTACGACGGTTTCCTGTCGCTGGACTGGAATCCCGCGTGGATCGAGGAGCTGCCCGATATCGATATCATCCTGACCCACTTCGTCAGCACCATGCGCCGCTACCGCAGCGCCAGACGCCGCAGCAAGCCCCTTTACTACAACAAGGCGCACACCGGCCGCTTCGTCTGGGAGAAGGAGACGCTGATCGAGAAGACCTTTTCGCAGGTGCTCGACACCATGGTCGAGGAGTTCCCGGACCAGCTCGCCGTCAAATACACGACGCTTGACTACACACGCACCTACGCCGAGTTCCGCGACGACGTGGACGAGTTCGCCCGCGTGCTGATCTCCCTGGGCGTCAAGCCCGGCTCCAAGGTCACGATCTGGGCGACGAACGTGCCGCAGTGGTACCTGACCTTCTGGGCGACCACGAAGATCGGCGCGGTGCTGGTCACGATGAACACCGCGTATAAGATCCACGAGGCGGAGTACCTGCTGCGCCAGTCCGACACCCACACCCTGGTCATGATCGAGGGCTACCGGGATTCCAACTACCGGGAGATCATCAACGAGCTCTGCCCGGAGCTGAGGGATCACAAGCCCGGCGAGCCGCTGCACGCCCGCCGCCT
>ONWP01000335.1 GCA_900321595.1 uncultured Eubacteriales bacterium | reverse complement strand
TGGCCGCTCCCGTGTTTGTATCTCGCGTTTTTTCGTGAAAACAATTGCACCCCCGAGGCCGGATGTCTCGGCGGCAGGGGCGTCCGTGAAATACGAGCTGTCTTACGGTTTCGATATGGATCCCGCACAGATCCCGCCGGGAAACGACGGCTTTTTTTCGCAATAGACGGTTGATTATTCGCGTCGGACGCTGTATAATAGACAAAATCCGTTGATGAGAGGAGTTTTGCTTATGTTTGACGAAAAGATCCTGTCCGATCCGACCGCGAAGTTTGCCGGAGAGGGCCTGACCTTTGACGACGTATTGCTGATCCCCGCGGAGTCCGACGTGCTGCCCGCCGATATCGACGTCTCGACGCAGCTGACGAAGAACGTCCGTCTGAACACCCCCATCATGACAGCCGCCATGGATACCGTCACCGAGGCGCGCATGGCCATCGCCATCGCCAGAGAGGGCGGCATCGGCGTGATCCACAAGAATATGTCCATCCAGCAGCAGAAGGAGGAGATCGACACCGTCAAACGCAGCGAGAACGGCGTCATCCGCAATCCGTTCTTCCTGCACCCGGAAAACTACGTGTACGAGGCCAACGAGCTGATGCACCGCTACCGCATCTCCGGCGTGCCGATCTGCGACGACAACGGCGTGCTCGTCGGGATCCTGACGAACCGCGACCTGCGCTTCATGACCGATTTCGACGTGCCGATCCGCGACGTGATGACGAAGGACAACCTCGTCACGGCGCCGGAGGGCACGACGCTCGCCGACGCGCAGCACATCCTGATGAAGCACAAGATCGAAAAGCTACCCATCGTGGACGAGCGCGGACACCTGTCCGGCCTGATCACGATCAAGGATATTGAGAAGACCGTCCAGTATCCCAACTCCGCCAGAGACAAGTACGGCAGACTGCTGTGCGCGGCCGCCATCGGCGCGACCGGCGACGTGCTCGAACGCGCGGCGGCGCTCGTGGAGGCCGGCGTGGACGTGCTGGTGCTCGACTCGGCGCACGGCCACTCCCGCAACATCCTGAACGCTGTCGCCAAGGTCAAGGCATCGTTCTCCGGCGTGTCGCTCATCGCGGGCAACATCGCCACCGCCGAGGGCGCGAAGGCGCTCATCGACGCGGGCGCGGACGCGGTCAAGGTCGGCATCGGCCCCGGCTCCATCTGTACGACCCGGATCGTGGCCGGCATCGGCGTGCCGCAGGTCACAGCCGTTTACAACGCGGCGTGCGAGGCGGCAAAGCACGGCATCCCCGTCATCGCTGACGGCGGCATCAAGTACTCCGGCGAGATCGTCAAGGCGATCGCGGCCGGCGCGAACTGCGTTATGCTCGGCTCCCTGGTCGCGGGCTGCGAGGAGGCGCCCGGCGAAAAGGAGATCTATCAGGGCCGTCAGTTCAAGACCTACCGCGGCATGGGCTCCATCAGCGCCATGAATTCCGGCAGCAAGGACCGCTACTTCCAGGCCGGGAACAAAAAGCTCGTCCCCGAGGGCGTCGAAGGCCGCGTGCCCTACAAGGGGCTGCTCTCCGACACCGTCTTCCAGCTGATGGGCGGTCTCAAATCCGGCATGGGCTACTGCGGCGCGCCGAATATCGCCGCGCTGCAGAACAACGCCCGGTTCATGCGCATCACCGGCGCCGGTCTCGTGGAGAGCCATCCCCACGACGTGTTCATCACGAAGGAAGCGCCGAACTACTCCGGCAGAGAATAAAGAAATACGAGAAGCCCGTCCGAACGCCGGACGGGCTTTTGCTGTCCTGTTTTTGTGCTTCCGGGAGCCGGGAGCGCCTCAGCGCAGAAGCAGCGCGAAGAAGCGGATGCGGCCTGCTCCCGCGTCCATGGTCAGGCCGGTTCGCGCGGCGAGGGCGGCGACGTCGACGCAGTACGCCTCCATCGGAAAGAGGAGCTTTTCCGGGGCGCGGCAGGGGTTCGGGTACGCGCATGCTTCGCATGCTGTGCAGCCGCCGCACCCGACGGCGAGCGAGCCGGGTCTTTTTTCGCGCAGACGCAGCAGGTATTCCCGGTTTTCGTCCCAGATCCCGGGCAGATCCCGCGGATCCGCGAACGCGCTGTCGAGCGCGAAAAGCCAGCCGTCCCGCCGCGCGCGCAGACGGGCGATCATGGCCTTCGCGTCGATCGCGGGCGGACAGGACCAGCACGCGGTGTGTTTTTCGCAGCCGGGACAGAAATCGTGCGTCGTTTCGTCGAAGGGGATCGCCGCGGTCCGGATCGGGCGCACGGTCAGTTTTAGGATCATGTCATCACCGTAAAAGAGTATAACCGCTCCCGGACAAAAAAACAACCCGATCATTTTTAAACTGTGTGATTTCAGCTATTTCCGATTGACAGCGCGAGAGATTTGAGCTATAATATAAATACTTATTTGGAGGATACTCGTATCCCTCAGAGTGAACCCGCCGGGTGTTGGTAGCGCCCGACGGGCTTCTTTTTTTGTTTATTCCTCAGAGGATGGAGACCATGAGTCCTCCAACTCATAGGAGAATAGCACCTTCGCCGTCGCTTTGTCTACTGCATGGACGATTTTCTCATCCGGTGACAGATAGTACTGGACATTGTCATGTTGCTGCAAATAGTCGGAAAGAAGGATCTCCCAATCTTCCTCTGTTGCTGCATCAGTCTCTTCATCCGGCATAATATAAATCCGCGTCCAGCTTTCGAAGCTGCCAGCAACAGGAACATCTGCCTTTTTGTAGATTCTCAACCAACGCCCGCCGGGAATATACTGAACCTCGTACACTCTCTTGCATGTAGGGCAGTACCAATAATCAACGGGCTCTGGCCTGTCCATATACTCCTTCGCGCAATCATTCCTCTCATCCCACCCGCTCAAGAAGCTGTGGAGTGCGATAGCCGGGTCTTCATATATTGCTTTATCGACCTCTGCCTTATAGAAGATATCTAAACTGCACGGTGACGGACAACTTGTTTTTGTCATGCGTTCGCCGCATATACATCCCAGTTGAGACATTACCTGTTTCTCCATTCTCAATAGTGTTCACATGTCTTGTCGGAAAACCACACTTCGATGGGGCCTTTGACATACCCTTTTCTTCTGGCTTCCGCAATTCCAGCTTCAGCAAGAGCACGTCCGGTTTGGCTGTTTCGGTGATTCGGAAAGAATAATGCCACAGTATCTCCTTTGCTGATTTGACCTGCCGCCTCACCAATCCTCGAGCTTATTTTGCTGGGGTTATTGCTTGTGATTGCTTTTACTTCAATGTTCTTCACGATGTTTTCATCGTTACTGGTTTTAATCGTCAGATCACATCCGCGATCCGGATCGGCCGGACCGTCAGTTTTACAAGCATAGCATCACCGACGCCAGTATACCTGTTTCGCCGGCAAAATGCAACCGCCGGATCGATCGGCATTTTTCGCTTGCTTTTTTCGGACGGCTGTGGTATAATTTCATCCGCACTTCGATCAGGGAGGGTTTTACGATGAAGCTTGGGATCGTCGGTCTGCCAAACGTGGGCAAGAGCACGCTGTTCAACGCGCTGACGAACGCCGGCGCGCAGTCGGCGAACTATCCCTTCTGCACCATCGAGCCCAACGTGGGCGTCGTCGCCGTGCCGGATCGGCGTTTAGACGCGCTTGCCGGACTGTATCACCCGAAGAAGGTCACGCCGGCCGTCATCGAATTCGTTGATATCGCGGGTCTGGTGAAGGGCGCGAGCCAGGGCGAGGGACTGGGCAACAAGTTCCTGTCCCATATTCGCGAGGTGGACGCCATCGTTCATGTGGTGCGCTGCTTTGAGGACAGCGACATCGTGCACGTGGACGGCTCCATCGACCCCGTCCGCGACATCGAGACGATCGATCTGGAGCTGATTCTCTCCGACATGGAGGTGCTCGACCGCCGGATCGACCGCGACATGAAGTCCACCAAGAGCGGCGACAAGTCGAAGCTCGCGGACGTCGCCGTCTTCCGCAAGGTGCGCGAGGCCTTCGACGAGGGCGTCAGCGCCCGCGCCGTCGAGCTGACGCCGGATGAGCGCGAGACGCTCGACAGCGTCGCGCTGCTGACGAGCAAGCCGGTGATCTACGCCTGCAACATGAGCGAGGCCGATTTCGCCGCCGGCGTGGAGAATAACGCCGGGTATCAGGCCGTGTGCGCCAAGGCGAAGGCCGAGGGCGCCGAGGTGCTGCCCGTGTGCGCCGAGCTGGAATCACAGCTGGCCGATCTGGATCCCGAGGAGAAGGAAATGTTCCTCTCCGACGCGGGAATTTCCTCCGGAGGGCTTGACTTATTGATCCAAAAGAGTTATGATTTGTTAGGTCTGATGAGCTTCCTGACCGCCGGGGAACCGGAGGTTCGCGCGTGGACGATCCGCAAGGGAACGACCGCGCCCAAGGCCGCCGGAAAGATCCATTCCGACATCGAGAGAGGCTTCATCCGCGCCGAGATCGTGTCCTTCGACGACCTGATGGCGTGCGGCTCCATGGCCGCCGCGAAGGAGAAGGGCCTCGTCCGCAGCGAGGGCAAGGAGTACGTCATGGCCGACGGCGACGTGGTCCTGTTCCGCTTCAACGTCTGATCTCACCAAAATTGAATACACCCGCTCGTGGCGCAGCTGGATAACGCAGCAGATTCCGATTCTGAAGACCGGGGGTTCGAATCCCTCCGAGCGGGCCAAAACGAAGCGTCCCCTTTCGGGGCGCTTCGTTTTTGCATACAAAGAGGGATTCGAACCCTGAGAGGGTGAGCCGCGCCCGGAAAACAGTCCGGCGGACTGTTTTCAGCGGCGAAGTCCGAAGCGCTTCACGCGCAAGGACGGAAAATGCGCAAGCATTTTCATCCCTCCGAGCGGGCCAAAACGAAGCGTCCCCTTTCGGGGCGCTTCGTTTTTGCAT
>ONWP01000050.1 GCA_900321595.1 uncultured Eubacteriales bacterium | reverse complement strand
GAGGAGTATACGAGTCTTCAGTATATGAGCCAAATGAAAAAGTGTATTTGGAGAGGTACTGGATCAACCTTTCCAAGTGACAAATTCCGGTTTGTCGATAGATTTTGTTAATGGACATGTGCTTGAAAAGGGCTGACATGCTCCTGACGAACAGGGAAAACTATATCTCAATTACCAGGACTATTCCAAAGAGCCGTAAAACAACGGCCTGCTGACAGCGCACGATAAACGCGCAGGAGGCGATGCTGTGAAGATGGAATGGACAGACGGCTTCCGCATAACCGTCAAGTCTGACGAAAGAGAAGTGCTCCTCTCAGCGAACCGGGAAGGGCTGCTTTCCCTGGCCTGTCAGCTGCGGGCGCTGGCGGAGGGCGCGCCGGGCGATCACATCCACTATGACGCGTACAACGCGCTCGAGGAAGGCTCGTCGGCGCTGATTATAGAAAGGACATAGCGAATCAGGAAGCGGTTCTTGAACGTACAGCCGACAGAACCGGCGGAACTCTTTATATAGAATTGCGGAAACCATAATACTTTATTTAGTGTCCCGGACGCACGACTTCGCTTCCGGTTCTTCCCGCGCCGCTGAGACGGAATCCCCGCGCCGCCCGACCCCATCAAAGGAGGCCGATCCATGACTGACTTCCAAGAAAAACGCTACGTCGGCTACGGCGAGGCGCTGGCCTACGGCTTCGCTTCCGGCGGCAAGGCCTTTGTGACCACGCCGACCCAGAGCGGCTACCTGTCGCTGTTCTTCACGAAGGTGTTCGGCCTGCCCGCCGGGGCGGTGTCCTTCATGATGCTGCTCTCCGGTCTCTGGGACGCGGTCAACGACCCGCTGATCGGCTCCGTGATCGACAAGACGCGCACCGGCTACGGCAAGCTGCGTCCGTGGCTGATCATCACGCCCCTGCCCTTCGCGATCCTGACGGTGGCGCTGTTCGGCGGCCCGGCGTTCCTGCGCGGCGTGACGAGCACCGGCGTGAAGATCGCCTACATGTACCTGTCGTACATCCTCTGGGAGCTGTGCTTCACCTTCGCGGACGTGCCGTTCAACGGCATGACGACCGCGGTCTCGCCCCTGCCGCCGGACAGGACGCGGATCATCTCGTTCTCGACCTTTATCAGCGGCATTGTCGCGGGCGCGGCGCAGACGCTGCTGCTCTCGCTGATGGACGCGTCCGAGAAGGGGCTCTGGAACGTCGGCCTGCGCACGGTCTTCCTGCTGATCGGCGTGATCTCGGCGCTGGTCGGCGGCGGCATGTTCTCTCTGGCGGGCATTTTCACGAAGGAGCGCATCGTGCAGTCCGCGCGCCAGCCGGGCATTCTCGAGGGCTTCCGGGTGCTGATCCGCAACAAGCCGCTGGTTCTGATCGTGCTGAGCAATATGCTGATGTCCGCCGGCGGCCTCTACAACGTGTTCACGACCTATTATTTCGCGGAGGTGCTCAAGCTCAACTCCCTGAAGCTGCTGATCGACATCCCCGGCGGCGCGGTGGGCATCGGGACCTATCCGTTCATCCCCGCCATCAAGCGCAGGTTCGACAACAAGCAGCTGATGCTGATCCACTTTCTCGCGAAGGCGGCGATCGGCGTCGTCTGCTTCTTCGCCGGGTTCCGGCACTACGACAGCAAGGCGGTCGCCGTGCCCGTGCTGATGCTGCTGAACATCGTCATCAGCATCGTGAACACGGTGAAGAACATCATCTCCACCGAGATGATCGGCGACACCATCGACTATATGGAGCTCGAGACGGGCGAGCGCAGCGAGGGCGTCTCCTTCGCGGTGTCGTCCTTTTTCGCCAAGCTGACCGGCTCCGTCAGCACCTCGATCGCGACCGCGGTGCTCCCGCGGATCGGCCTGACCTACAAGACAGTCGGGGGCGAGCAGGTCTCCGTCAAGGGCCCGAAGACCGATTTTTACATCTGGATGTTCTACGTTCTGGTCCCGCAGCTTCTCAACGCCCTGGGGATCATCCCGTACTTCTGGTACAACCTGACCGGCAAACGCTTAGCGGATATCCGCGCGCAGCTTGCTGAGCGCCGCGAGCGGATCGTCGCCGAGCGGGAAGCCGCGGAGGAAACGACATGAGAACCTGTCCGAAATGCGCGAATCGCCTGTCGCCGTTCGATTTCAGGACCGCCTGCAGATACTGCGGCGCGGATCTGTTCTACTATCATTTTGACGAGCGTCTCGAGCAGGACGCCGCGAGGACCGCCGCCCAGGAGGAAAAGGTACAGCGCCTGCTGCGAAAGCTCCCCGTGATCGGAAAAAAGCGCGGAAAATGAATCGCGCGCCGGAACGGTAGGCGCGTGATCCGAAAATCCAAAGGAGGCATCCGTTATGGCAAAGAAAGAGACAAGATTTGAGGTTGTTCTGCAGGAGGGCGCCCAGCTGAAGGACGACGGCCTCCGTCAGATCCTTGTGGACACCGTGACCGGCGTCAACTATCTGGTCTGGAAGTCCGGCTACGCCGGCGGGATCACCCCGCTGCTCGACGCGCAGGGAAACGTGGTCGTGACCGGTACGCGGTGACCGCGGCCCGGCATCCGCGTCGGCCGCGGCTGCGTTCGTCCGGTAAAGAACAGCGGGCTTCCGGGGAAGTCCGCTGTTCGTGTTTTCACTTGCCGCGCCGTCACTTCGCGGGACGGGAGAAAAAGCGGCCGAGACGCTCGAAGAACGACTTGAACCACTCGATGATCGACTTGAAGAAGACCTTCACCTTGTCGAAGCCCTTCGCCTCATCCTGCTGCAGCGCCAGATCGACGGCGTCGATGATCCTGTCCGCGATCTGCTTGTAGCCGCTCGGGGTGGGATGCGCGATCAGACCGTACTCGATCGGGTCGCTGATGGACAGGATGTGCCCGATGGACATCTGCGTGACCGACGGGGGCGTGTCGACGTCGGAGATATCGATGTACATGTAGCCGTATTTCATGGCGCACTGCCTCGTGAACGCGTTCATCGAATCCATGATGACGTTGAGGACGGAGCCGATCTGGATCGCGATATCGTCCGTGAGCGTCGCGTTTTTGATGGGATTGAGCGTGCCGACGAGCACGACCTTCGCGTCGGGATTGTTCTCCTTGATGAAGTCGAGCAGGAGCGGGTACGCGTTCTTCCAGTAGCCGAAGTAGTTCCACAGCAGCTCGATGATGTGCGCCACGCCGCCGGGCAGGCTCGCGGTGTCGCTCAGGTCGAGCGTGTTCAGGCCGAAGATCTGCGCCTTGTAGATCACGTCGGTCTGCCCCAGCCCGATCGAGATCAGGCTCGCGTTTTTGATCAGGTCGCGGGCGCTCATGATCTCGCCGGTCCGGCCGTAGGCCGCCGTGCCGTCGAGCGTGAGGCTCTGCGGGTCGCCGTAGTACTGCAGATCCGCCTGATAGCGACGGATCATCGGGCCGTCCTGATAGGTGAATTCATCGTCGCGGAAGCCGTCGTCGATCCCGAGCAGGTCCAGAATATACGCGACGGAGACCGCGTCGTGCGCCAGCGGCCACAGCCGCGCGTCCGTGTCGCGGATATCGTCCGGCGCGTTGAGACCGAACGCCTCGGCGATCCGATTCGGATAGGAACCGTCCACGTTGCGGCAGTTGAAATCGCCGTAGTCGTCGCTGCGGTAGATCTGATCCCGCCAGTTTTCGCCTGCGCCGTAGCCGCGGGTGAAGCTGTCGCCGATCGCGACGTAGCCGGTGCCCTCCGCGAGGCGCGCGCCGCGGTCTTCCCGCGCGCCGGCGAAGGCAGGAACGATCAGCATCGAAGCCGTCATGAGGACGGCAAGGATCAGCGCGAGCGTCCTGGATATTCGTTTCATGGTCAACACTCCTTTATTTATTTCTGTTTCCATTATAGCCCCGTTTTGTTCTGTTTGCAATAGTCGGCGCGGGAACTTTTTGCACCGGTAAACAGAACGCAAAAAACGCTTATCGCAGCCGCAGAAAATCCGCCCGATATGTTTACACGACGCCCGCCGCGTGCTATAATCATAAAAAAGACGATCCCGACTGCCCGGCGGGATCCGGCAGGGAGTTCACGTGATGGATTTCGACCTTTTGCTTGCGGACATTTCCCGTAGTTTTTTCAAGGAGCGCAAAGTGTTCCGGTACAGGACGAGGAAGGTCTGTGAGATGTCCGATCAGACGGTGATCCAGGCCTGTCACTGGTACTGCGAAGAAAACGGTTTGACGGATGCGTTCGCTTCGTTCAGACAGGCGGCAATGGCGCACTGCAGGTTTTGCGATCATCTGAAGGAATATATTGATGAGGACGACTGCAGCGCCCTGCAGATGGCTGCGCGCGGGGATCTGCCGCTTGCCGCGCTGCCGTTGCAGGTGATTGATCTGACGGGTTTGCAGGTGTCGTGCAGCGCGTGCAGATACGCCTGGTAATTGCCGTGGTGATGGATGCGTTTTGTTGATCACTGATTGAAATGCAGTATAAGTCGTAATAGTGAGAAGAGCATGTCCTATTCGAGCCAATTTTGAAACAGAGGGAGATTATGTCAATTATTCTTGAATGTTTTGAAAACATCGTCAGACAGCATCCAGAGAAAACAGCAATAGAATTGCGGGAGCAACGATTGAGTTTTCAGGAGCTGGCGTCGTATTCAAGACGGGTAGGCGCAACAATTAAT
>ONWP01000313.1 GCA_900321595.1 uncultured Eubacteriales bacterium | reverse complement strand
CGATCACAGCATTGCCGACTGGAACACGAAGCGCGTCCTGCACTGGATCGGGGCGATCCTCTACGCGGCGGGGCTCGTCGCGTCGCTCCTGCTGATCCTCAACTACACGCCGCTCGTGAAACCGCGCGCGGAGGACGCGTAAACGATAAATTGACCCGTTCCATTCCCCGGAACGGGCTTTTCATTCCCGAAAGGGTTGACAACCTTTCCCTTCGTTTAGTAAAATCATTATGCAAAGGAGGAATTGTGTATGAAAAAAATACTTGTCATATGTCTGTGCCTGATGATGTCGCTGACGGTCTGCGCGCCCGCGTTCGCGTCCGGGAGCGAGGTCGTGTCCTTTGCTGTCAATCCCTACGGGGGCGGCGCGGACGCGATCGACACGTTTTCGTGGTTCGCGAAGGACGGCGCGTATTACCTGTTCCTGCCCGCGGACACAGATCTGAACACGGCGAAGGTCTGGTTCGACGCGTCCGGCGCGGTGACGCTCGACGGCGAAGCGCTCGCGAACGGCGATCCGGCGGGTGCGCTGACGACCGGCGCGCATACCCTCGCCTGCGGCGGGAAGACGTATCCGCTGACGGTCGTGAAAAGCGAAAACGTCCCGGCGGTCTTCATCGCGACCGAATCCGGGAGCCTTGACTACATCCATCAGAATAAGGATAACAAGGAGCCCGGCGCGATCCGGATCTATGAGGACGGCGCGCTGACGCTCGACAAGGATCTCAAGCAGATCAAGGGCCGCGGCAACGCGACCTGGAGCTACGCGAAGAAGCCGTACAACATCAAGTTCGACAAGAAGACGGCAGTGCTCGGCATGGCCAAGGCGAAGAAATGGACGCTTCTGGCGAATTACCACGACCCGTCGCTGCTGCGCAACGTGTACGGCTGGGAGCTGGCGAACGCCTTCGGCCTGCGGTACGCGTCCGACTACCGGCACGTCGATCTGTATATCAACGGCGAATACCTGGGCAACTACGTGATCTGCGAGAGCGTGGAGATCGGCTCTGACCGGGTCGACATCCGGGATCTGGCGGACGCGAACGAGGACGCGAACCCCGGCGTCGATCTGGAGTCGCTCCCGCGGGCGGGCACCGGCGCGAACGGCGCGGTCCCCGGCGGCACCGTGAAGAACTCCGCGAAGTGGATCGAGATCCCGGCGTCCCCCGAAAACATCGAGGGCGGATACCTGCTTGAATATGAGATCGCGTACCGGTACGACGCGGAACTGTGCGGCTTCGTGACCGAGACGGGACAGCCCTTCGTCATCAAGGAGCCGGAGCTCGCGAGCGAGGCGGAGGTGCGCTACATCAGCGCCATCGTCAATGACGCGATGAACGCGATCTACGCCGAGACCGGGTACAACGACAAGGGGAAGCACTACAGCGAATACTTCGACATGGATTCGTTCGTCAATATGTATATCCTGGAGGAGATTTCCAACAACATCGACGCGGGCTACACCAGCCAGTATCTGTATAAGGCGGAAAACAGCGACAAGCTTGTCTTCTCACCGATCTGGGACCTCGATCACGCCCTCGGCTATGAGGCGACACGGTTCGCGGTCAACATCGGCGATCCCTCCGTTTGGTGGGCGAACAGCATCGGCTTTGACAAGCCGCTGGTCTTCGGCGCGGTGTATCGTCACGCGGATTTCCGGGCGCTTGTCACGGAACGGTGGCAGCAGATCGCCGCCGGGGCGCTGATCGAAAACGAGCTGACAGAAGCGCACGCGCTGTCGGAGACGCTCGCCGCGTCCGGCGTCATGAACATCCTGCGCTGGAACAGCCCGAAAACGATCGACGCGGCGCAGGCGCAGTACGCGTCTGAAGTGCAGAAGGGCGAGCGGTTTATCAGCACGCGGCGCACCTGGCTTTCCAAGGGCTTCGCGGCCGACGCCGCGCTGATCCGCTACGACCCGAACGGCGGTACCGGCTATATCTTCCACCCGGAGATCCTCTCGGTCGGCGATACGGCGACGCTCATCGGCATCGATCGCGGCGAGGATAAGTTCAAAGCGCCCGGCGGGCTCGTCTTCGCGGGCTGGAACACGCGGCCCGACGGCAGCGGCGACACGTATCAGCCGGGCGGCGCTTTCGTCGTGACGGAAAGCGTCAACACGCTGTACGCGCAGTGGAGAGATCCGAACGCGCCGGATTCGTCAGATCCGTCGGATACGCCGGACGCGCCCGGTCAGGAGCAGACGAGCTCCTTCCTGCAAAAGCTCGTCGCGTTTTTCAACCGCAT
>ONWP01000223.1 GCA_900321595.1 uncultured Eubacteriales bacterium | reverse complement strand
TGAGATCACAAAGATCGACGAATGGTTTATTGAGAAGATCCGCCATCTGGTGCGATTCGAACGGAGCATTTCCGGCTGTCTGACGATTGAATCTTATCGCGTCGGGAAACAGCTCGGCTATACGGACGCGGCGCTTGAACGCATCAGCGGCTGTCCTGTTCCGGAACATCTCTCCCCTGCCTATAAAATGGTCGACACCTGCGCGGCTGAATTCGCGGCGCAGACGCCGTATTTCTACTCGACGTTTGACAGTGAATGCGAAGCCAAAGAGTTCCTGCGCGGAAACGACCGAAAAAAAATCCTGGTACTGGGATCCGGCCCGATCCGGATCGGTCAGGGCATCGAGTTCGATTACTCCTCCGTTCACTGCGTCATGACGCTCAAATCCATGGGGTATGAAGTCGCGATCATCAACAACAACCCCGAAACGGTCTCCACGGATTTCGATACCGCCGACAGGCTTTACTTCGAACCTCTGACGCCGGAAGACGTTCTCGGTGTGATCGAGACGGAAAAACCGGAGGGGATCGTCGTTGCGTTCGGCGGACAGACCGCGATCAAGCTGACCAAATTCCTCGACGAAAAAGGTTTCCGGATCCTCGGAACCTCCGCGGAAGGGATCGATATTGCGGAAGACCGCGAACGTTTCGATCAGCTGCTGGAACAATTCGGCATCAGACGGCCGAAAGGAATGGCCGTGCTGACGAAGCAGGAGGCGCTGAATGCCGCGAACACGCTGGAATACCCTGTGCTGCTGCGTCCTTCCTATGTCATCGGCGGGCAGAATATGACGATCGCTTACAATGACAGAGATGTCGAGACGTACATGGATATTATCCTGTCCGGCAAGATCGAAAACCCCGTGCTCGTTGACAAATACATGATGGGCTCTGAGCTGGAGGTCGATGTAATAAGCGACGGCACGGACGTTCTGATCCCCGGCATCATGCAGCACATCGAACGCGCCGGCGTTCACTCCGGCGACTCGATCGCAGTGTATCCGCCGTATAATCTGCGTGATTCCATGAAGGAGACGATCGTTGAATGCTCGACGAATCTTGCGCTCGCGCTCGGCACGAAAGGGCTCGTCAACATTCAGTACCTGATCTACGGCGGGAAACTGTACGTGATAGAGGTCAACCCGAGAGCCTCGAGAACGATCCCGTATATCAGCAAGGTCACCGGCGTGCCGATGGTCGATATCGCGACACGCGTCATGACGGGCGCGCCGCTGAAATCTCTTGGTTACGGGACGGGTCTCTATCAGACGCCGCCGTATTTCGCGGTCAAGGTGCCCGTTTTTTCCTTTGAAAAGCTGCTGGACGCGAACTCAAGTCTCGGCCCGGAGATGAAATCGACCGGAGAAGTGCTCGGCGTCGGCAAAACGATCGAAGAAGCGCTGTTCAAAGGTCTGATCTCTGCCGGCTTTGACATTCCGTCAAGATCCGTCGACCGCGATCTCGGCGTTTACATCACCGTAAAGGATTCCGACAAGGCGGAGGTGATCCCGCTCGCTGAAAAATTCGCGGAGCTTGGCCTGCGGATCTACGCGACGGAAGGCACCGCGCGCGCGATCCGGAGCCTCGATATCGATGTGACTGTCGTCTCAAAACTGCATGAGGGACGTTATACTGCGCTTGATCTGCTGGAAGAGGGACGGATCCGTTATATCGTTTATACCGGGACGCCTCTTGACGTACTGGACGACTTTATCCGTCTGCATCGCCGGGCGCTTCAGCTTTCTGTTGCGACGCTGACAAGCCTCGATACCGCGAACGTGATGTGCAACGTGATCGCGAGCGGATTTAATGAATCCAACACGGAGCTGATCAATATTGCTGATCTGCGCCGGAAACCGATGAAGCTTCCCTTTGCGAAGCTTGTCGGCGCAGGCAATGATTTTATCTGTTTTGCGAATTTTGACGGTATGATCACACAACCGGAAGTGCTGGCCGTCAATTTCTGCAACAGACACTTCGGCATCGGCGCGGACGGACTGATCCTGATCGAAAACAGTGACAGCGCGGACGCGAAGCTGCGTATTTACAGCCGGGACGGATCGCAGAGCAACCTTGCGGGCAACGGCCTTTGCTGCGTCGGGAAATACCTGTATGATAACGATATCGTTCACAGGGATTCCATGCGGATCGAAACG
>ONWP01000218.1 GCA_900321595.1 uncultured Eubacteriales bacterium | reverse complement strand
CTTGCCGAGCGCGCCGTCATGTTCGTGCGCGCCCTCAAACATACAAAAGGCGAGTGGGCCGGCACACCCTTCCAGCTCCGCCCCTGGCAGGAGACCATCCTTCGCGACCTCTTCGGCACCGTCAATCGCGACGGCCTGCGCCAGTACCGCACCGGCTACATCGAGATACCCCGCAAGAACGGCAAAAGCGAACTGGCCGCTGCCATTGCCCTCTACATGCTCTTCGGCGACGGCGAGCCCGGCGCCGAGATCTATTCTGCTGCCAGCGAGCGCAATCAGGCCGCCCTCGTCTTCAACGCCGCCGCTGCCATGGTACGCAGCTCACCGACCCTGAGCAAATACAGCCGCATCATCGACAGCCAGAAACGCATCGTCTACTACAAAAACAACAGCTATTACCAGGCCATCAGCGCCGATGCCGCCACCAAACACGGCTTCAACGCCCACGCCGTCATCTACGACGAACTCCACACCGCCCCCAACCGCGAACTGTGGGACACCCTGGCCACCTCCATGGGCGCGCGCCGCCAGCCCCTCATGCTGGCCATCACGACAGCCGGCTGGGACCGAACGAGCATCTGCTGGGAACAGCACCAGATCGCCAGCCGCATCCTCAGCGGCGACTACAAGGACCCCACCTATTACCCCGTCATCTACGGCGCCGCCGAAGACGACGACTGGACCGACGAACGCGTCTGGAAAAAGGCCAATCCCAACCTCGGCGTCAGCGTCAAGCCCGACTTTCTGCGCAGCGAGTACAAGCGAGCCCAGGAAGTCCCCGCCTACGAAAACACCTTCCGCCGCCTCTACCTCAACCAGTGGACCAGACAGGAGACTCGCTGGATCCCCATGGAAGCCTGGGATCAGTGCCCAGCGTTCGACCCTGGCGACCTCGACGGCGAACCGTGCTACATCGGCCTCGACCTGTCCAGCACCACCGACTTGACCAGCCTCACCGTCTGGTATCCCCTCCAGGGAGTCGCCGTCAATCACAACTGGATGCCCGAAGAACTCGTCGAATACAAAAGCCGCCTCGATCAGATCCCCTATTGGGATTGGATCCGACAGGGCATCGTCGAGATCACTCCCGGCAACGTCGTCGACTACGGCTTCATCCGCGAGCGCATCCTCGACATCGCTTCACGCAACAGCGGCCTGCGCGCCATCGGCTACGACCCGTGGAACGCCACCCAGCTGATGATCCAGATCGAACAGGACGACGGCCTGCCCGTTGCCCCCATCCGCCAGGGCTTCCGCACCCTCAGTCCGGCGTCGAAGGAACTGGAACGACTCGTTACCGCCCGCTCGCTGAACCACCTCGGCAATCCGGCCCTGCGCCGCGCTGCCGAGAACGTCCGCGTCAAAGCCGACGAAAACGGCAACCTGCGCCCGGTCAAAAACAGCGCCACCGGCCGCATCGACCCGCTCATGAGCCTCATCATCGCCATCGCAGCCCAGCAGCAGACCGAAGGCGTGCAGACCGGCCCCAGCGTCTATGAAGAGCGCGGCCTGCTCAGCCTCTAAAGGAGATGAAACCATGACCATCAAAAACGCCCTGCGCGCGCTGGCACTCAAAAGCGGCCTGCTCGACCTCATCGACGTGTCACAGGGGCCCGTCGTTCCCGCGCAGACCGCCGCCGGCATCTCTGTCACGCCGGCAAGCGCCCTTCGCGTCGCTGCCGTGTACGCCTGCGTCGGATTGCTCAGCGAGACCATCGCCCAGCTGCCCATCCGCGTCATCCGCAAAAGTAACGGCAGCAGCGTCGATCTGCCGGATCATCCGCTCGCGCAGCTGCTGTATCAGCGCCCCAACAGCTGGCAGACCAGCTTTGAGTTCCGCGAACAGGCCATGCAGCACCTCGCACTCTACGGCGATTATTACGCCTGGAAAGTCCGCGACGGCTCCGGTCATGTGCGCGAACTTTTGCCCCTGCCGCCAGGCAGCGTCTCCGTCGTGCAGAACCCCGACTGGAGCCTGACCTATTACGTCAGCGGCGAACATCTCAACCGCAGCGCCACGCCGTACGAGATCATGCACATCCGCTACCGCACCCTCGACGGCATCCACGGACTTTCGCCCATCAGCTACGCTCGAGAGACCGTCGGTCTGGCCCTTGCCACCGCACGTCACGGCAGCGCCCTTTTCAAAAACGGCGCCCAGCCCGGCGGCGTGCTCGAACATCCCGGCCGCCTCAAGGATGAGGCCGTGCAGAGATTGCGCGAAAACTGGACCGCCCTGCATGGCGGAGATAACAGCGGCAGCGTCGCCATCCTCGAAGAAGGCATGAAGTACACGCCGCTGACGATGAGCCAGGAGGACGCGCAGTACATTCAGACACGCGAGTTCACCGTTGAAGAGATTGCCCGTATCTTCCGCGTGCCCCTGCACGAGATCCAGAGCACCGAAAAGAGCACCACCTGGGGCAGCGGCATCGAGGCCATGAACATCGGCTTCGTCAGCCGCACGATCCTGCCCTGGATCAAACGCTGGGAGACCGCTATCGCCTGGCACCTGATCCCCGAGGACGAGCCCGACATCACCGTCAAATTCAACCTCGAAGGCCTGCTCCGCGGCGACATCAAGAGCCGCTACGAAGCCTATCAGATCGGCATCAACAACGGCTTTTTGAGCCCCAACGAAGCCCGTGCCAAAGAAGACCTCAACCCCCGCGAAGGCGGCGACGAATTCATGACCCCGCTCAACATGCGCGTTACCGGCGACGATGAAGACGCCGGCAGCG
>ONWP01000322.1 GCA_900321595.1 uncultured Eubacteriales bacterium | reverse complement strand
TCATGGCGTTGATGTAGCTGGCGTAGAAGGAACAGAAATTGACCTGCGCCTGCTCGTAACCGACCTGCTGTGGCGGCTGCGTCTGCGTTTGCGTCGTCGTTGCGTATGTTGTCGGAACAGAGACGATAATACCCGGCTGCGTCGTCGATCCGGCTGTTGTTGTCGCGGTTGTGACAGCTTTTGTTGTGATTGCCGACGTCGCCGCAGTGATACTTTTTGTGGTCTTCGATTCTGCGGGTTTCGTGGCAGAGTCGGCTGCGGATGCTGATTCCCCGGCATTTGCCGCTGTCGTTGAGGCTTCTTTTGTCGTGCTCTTGTTTGACGTGGTCGCGTGCCGGAAGATCATGACGCCGGCGATGCCGCCCGCCAGCAATACCACCACCAGCGCGAGCACAACGATCAGAAGCGTCTTGCTTTTATCCTGCTTTTGCTGCGGAACAAAGTCCTGCTGCCCGAGATCCGGCATGCGAGGGTCGCCGTCAAACGGTGGGAACGCGCCGCTGTTGTCTATGCTGAATCTGCCGCTGTCGTCAATATCGCTGTCGTAATAGGGTTGATTCGGCGGCATTGGCGGCATATAAGGCATGGATGGCGGTTCGGGCGGAGTGTATCCGGCCGGGGCGCCAGGCTGGAACGGCTGTCCGCCGCCGTAGGGCTGCGACTGGTAAGGCGGCTGATTGTAAGGCTGTTGATTGTAGAACGGCTGCCGGTTTGCAGCTTCAAACGCAGCGTTGGGCTCCGGGGATTCCATTCTGTTCGTCTGCGGCTGTTCGAAAGATTCCGGCTTCGGCTGGGGGGTGGCGCCTGGCATCTCCCGACCGCATTGCAGACAAAAGCGGGCATCGTCAGTGTTCTCCTGACCGCAAAATGGACAGAAACGCATAGATTGACACCTCCTTATGCTGTTTTATATTTTATACAATCACTTGCGGTTTGTCAATTGCTGATCCGGAAAAACAGACAGGATTGCGCGCGCATGCGAACGCGCTGCTGATCAGGCGTTTTTCGGGGGCTTGACAAGCTTTCGGTTTTGTGCTAATATATCGTGGAATTTGGTCAAAGGCGAAGATGGCGTGTGCAGTAGCCGCCGATTTCGATGCAAGAGAGGGAACGTCGTCGGCTGGGAGCGTTCCTCATGCGGGTCGGACGGGTGAATTTCAGCGCCGGAGCCGCTCCCGGGATACGTCCGTCACGAAGGGAGCCGCATCTGCAGCGTTACGGCAGTCAAGGTGCGCCGCGTCAGCGGCGAAGCCGGGTGGTACCGCGGTTATTTTGAGCCGTCCCGATTTTACGGGGCGGCTTGTTATTTTGTAAATTCGCTTTTTCAGGAAAGGAAGAGATATTATGGACGACAGAACGTCACGGCTGCGCGAGGCCTTTGCCGCGCGGATCGCGCAGGCGCAGTCCAGCGACGCGCTCGAGTCGCTGCGCGTGGAGTATCTGGGCAAGAAGGGGCATATCGCCGACCTGATGAGCTCTCTGCGCGAGGTGCGCAAGGAGGACAAAAAGGAATTCGGCCAGCGGGTCAACCAGCTCAAGAGCCAGATCGAAGCCCAGCTCGTCGAAGCGCGGGACCGGCTCGAGATCCTGGAGGAACAGCGCATGATCGATCAGGCGGAGGACTACGACGTCACGATGCCCATGTCGCTGGAGACCGGCTCCTATCATCCCATCACGCTCATCCAGCGGGAGATGGAGGAGATCTTCCGCACCATGGGCTTCACCATCGAGGACTTCTCCGAGATCGTGGACGACTACAACTGCTTCGAGGCGCTGAACATCCCGCCGTATCATCCTGCGCGCGACATGCAGGACACCTATTACCTGTCCACGGGTCAGCTGCTCAAGACGCACACCAGCGCGGCGCAGAACTCCATCATGCGCAAATACGGCGCGCCGCTGCGGGCGATCTTCCCGGGCCGCTGCTTCCGCAACGAGGCCACCGACGCCTGCCATGAGAACACGTTCTTCCAGATGGAAGGCATCATGATCGACAAGGACATCTCGATCTCGAATCTGATCTACTTCATGAAGAAGATGCTTTCCGAGGTCTTCGGGCAGGACGTGACCGTGCGGCTGCGCCCCGGCTTCTTCCCGTTCGTGGAGCCCGGCTTCGAGCTGGACATCCAGTGCCTCATCTGCGGCGGCGACGGCTGCCCGAGCTGCAAGAACAGCGGCTGGCTGGAGCTGTGCCCCTGCGGCATGATCCATCCCAACGTGCTCCGGTACGGCGGGATCGACCCCGAGGAGTACACCGGCTTCGCGTTCGGTCTGGGACTGACGCGTCTGGCCATGATGAAGTACGGGATCAAGGACATCCGCACGCTCAATTCCGGTTCGCTGAGCGCGCTTTCGCAGTTCACCGGCAAGTAAGGAGGGAAAGACGCCATGTTTGTATCAATGAATTGGATCCGTGAATATGTGGATCTGGAGGGTCTGGACCTCGAGGAGCTCATTCACCGGTTCACCCTGTCCACCGCCGAGGTGGAGGATATCTACTATAAGGGGCATGACGTGCGGGGCGTCGTCGCCGGCCGCATCGCGTCGGTCGAGGCGCATCCCGAATCCAAAAAGCTGCACCTGCTCAAGGTCGACGCGGGACAGCCGGAGCTCGTGGACATCGTCTGCGGCGCGCCCAACGTCCGCGAGGGCATGCTGGTTCCCGTGGCGCTCGCCGGCGGCCGCGTGCCCGCCATGGAGATCAAGGAGACCGTTATCGCCGGATATCCGTCAAAGGGCATGTGCTGCGCTGAGGACGAGCTGGGCATCAGCGACGACCACGCGGGGCTCATGGAGCTCGAAGACGACATCCCCGTCGGGACCGATCTCACGTCGGTCTACGGCATCCGCGACGTGATCTTCGAGGTGGACAACAAATCCCTGACGAACCGCCCCGACCTGTGGGGCCACTACGGCATCGCGCGGGAGTTCGCCGCCATCACCGGCAGACCGCTCAAGCCCCTCGCGCTCGACGAAAGCGAATACGACGGCGAGGAGATCCCCGTGACCGTCGGCACCGATCTGCTGTACCGCTACAGCGCGCTGAAGATCCAAAATATCGGCCGCCAGACGGCGCCCGTGGATATGCGCATCCGCCTGTACTACTGCGGCATGCGTTCCATCAACCTGCTGGCCGACCTGACGAATTACCTGATGCTTGAAATGGGGCAGCCGATGCACGCGTTCGACGCGAACAAGATCAGCGCGATCGGCATCGCGACGCCGCGGGAGGCGCTGACCTTCACCACGCTGGACGGCACGGAGCGTCAGGTGGATGAGAACACCATCATGATCTACGACGGGGACGCGCCCGTTGCCATCGCCGGCATCATGGGCGGCCTGGACAGCGAGATCGTGGACGGCACGACCGCGGTCGTGCTCGAGAGCGCGAACTTCGACGGCGTCAGCGTGCGCAAATCCTCCTCGCGGCTGGGCCTTCGCACCGACGCGTCCATGCGCTACGAGAAGATCCTCGACCCGGAGATGACCGTGACCGCCATCCGCCGGTTCGTGAAGCTCCTCAAAGAGACCGAGCCCGCCGCGACGGTCGTCTCGAAGCTGGCGGACGTGTATCCGAAGCATTACGACGCCGTGGAGCTGTCCTTCGACAAGAAATACGTGGACCGCTACACCGGCATCGACATCTCTGACGAGCAGATCGTGAAGACGCTCACCGCGCTCGGCTTCGGCGTGAAGCTCGAGAACGAGATCTTCACCGTGGACGTGCCCACCTGGCGCGCCACGAAGGATGTGACCATCAAGGCCGACATCATTGAGGAGATCACCCGCATCTACGGCTATGACAACTTCGCCATCACCACGACCCGCAGCGCGCTGCATCCGGTCCGGGCGGAGGTCTATAAGACCGAAGAGGCGCTGATCAAGGACATCCTGGTCAACAAGTTCAATCTGCACGAGGTGCATTCCTACATCTGGTGTGACGGCAAGAAGTTCAAGCGTCTCGGGCTGGATGTGGAGGAGAACGTCCGCATCCTGAATATCCCCACGCCGGAGAACGGCACCGTGCGCAACGCCATGGTCCCGACGCTACTGACGATGGCGTACGAGAACAAGTCCTTCGCCGACGAATACGGCATCTTTGAGATCGGCCGCGTCGCCGACGGCACGCTGGAAAACGGCTACGCCAACGAGCGCAAGCGTCTGGGCGTCGTGCTGTACAGCAAGACCGCGAGCGAAAAGGCGCTGTACTTCCGTCTGCTCAACGCGCTCAAGTTCCTCTTCGCCGACATCAAGCATTTTGAGGCCGATTTCGCCAAGGGCGCGCCCGACCACGCCTACCAGCACCCGAAGAACACCGCGGTGATCAGCGTCGACGGCGTCAAGCTCGGGCAGATGTTCACGCTGCACCCGGCGAACCTCAAGAAGCTCGACAAGCACGCGAACTGCGTCTGCGCCGAGATCTTCCTGGACGAGTTCTACGCCGTGCCGGTGCGCGACGTGTCGTTCACCGAGCCGAGCCGCTTCCCGGGCATCGACTACGACCTGTCGCTGCTCATCCGCGAGGACATGCGCTACGCCGACATCCGGGACTGCTGGGAGAGCCTTGAGATCCCGACGCTGACGAACGCCGCCGTCGTGGACGTCTTCGATCTGGGCGCGCTGCGCAGCCTGACCGTGCGACTGACCTTCTCGCACCCCGACAGGACGCTGTCCATGGAGGAGGTCCAGCAGAGCGTGGACGAGGTC
>ONWP01000048.1 GCA_900321595.1 uncultured Eubacteriales bacterium | reverse complement strand
TATTGCGATCGCCTGTTTCAGCAGATGTTCGTCAGATATGTTATTGCAGATCAGCTTCACACCTACCTCGTGCAGCGTCGCAACGGAATTGAGCACGAGAACTGCCGCTTCATTTTTGCCGATATACCGCAAAATACTGTCGTCGATCTTGAGATAGTCCACATTCAGAAGCGAGAAATCCTCATAGTGGATCAAGCCGGTGCCCGCTGTGTCCAGACTGACCGCGATTCCGATCTCACGCAGTTTTTCTGTCACGTCGGCGAGCGAGCGCAGATCTGTCGACCGGTCCGTTACCCGCAGCTCAAAGATAAAGTTCGAAGCGTCGCAGTCGGATTTTTTCAATATTTGCAGAACGTTTTTTAAAAACCCTTTTGACAGAAGACTGCGCCTTGAGAAGTTACAGATAACCGGTATGGTGCGTCTGCCGATCTGTTCGCGATACTTTTGCCTGCGGCAGGCTTCCGCGAACATCCTTAGATCCAGCTGCGCGATCATGCCGTTTTTGCGAAACGCCTCTCTAAACCGATACTCTGTGACATACCCGTAGGTCTGAGATTCCCACCGGGCGAAGACCTCAAACATCTGAAGCTTCCCTGTTGCCGCGTCGAATACAGGCTGAAAGACCGGCTTGAATTCGCCGTTTTTGAGCGCGTCGCGCAGCGCCTGCTCTGTGAAGTCTTCTGTCAAATCCGACTCGCCGTTATACCAGGCGTGAACGGCGTTTTTCCGTCTCGCCTGCTCCGCCGCGGTTTCTGCCTTTGCGACAGCCGCGTTAAAGTGTCGATCCGTTTTCGTTAAGCGCAGCGTTCCGCCGTGCAAATGTATGCCCTGAAGACCGGCGTCAAGCCGCGCCTGTTCCGTCTGCCCGGCAAGAGCGGCAGCGTCCGTCGTCTCGCTGTTTGAGATGACGCAGAAGCCCGTATGCATAAAGCCAAGCGCGTCGTCGGCGGAGAGCGCGTCATGGATGATCTTTGCGAGCGTTCGGCGCATATCGTCTGACTGTGAGCTTTCCGCGTCAAAGGCGCAGGAAAGGAACGTCACGTCATAGAGCGTCCTCGTCACATCCTTGATCGTCGAATCAAAAAACTGTTCCAGTGCTTTCGCGGTAAAAACAAAATCGGTGTCAAGCGCTCTGCCTGCTTTCTTCTTGGCCTTCAGATATATAACGACAGAGAAAACGGCGGCGCCAAGGGCAAACGCGCCCACAAGCCAGATGCCGACAACGAGTCCGAGCCCGTCGTCCCCCTTCTGCGAAAGAACAAAGCTGTGATAGTATTCGAGCTTCGTTTTGTCGGAGATTCTGTTCAATGACTGCGATACGAGCGCAACAAAGTCCGCGCCGGCGGCGTCTGAATAGGCGATGCTCACGGTGTGCCGCTCGCCATCCTCCGATACAAAGGTAAAGATCGGTTCCGAATGCTCAAACTCAGAGAATTCGTCGTCAACACAGGCGGAAATGATCTCCCCCTGCGAATTCTCGGCAAGACTCTGTCTTGATTCTGACGAATTGAAATACAGAAGCGAAAAACGGTTGTTTTTCGCGATCTCTCGCAGGATTCGGGGCAGCAAGCCCTCAAAATTGCCGGTTTTCGCGTCATAGTATTCATACGGATAACAATCAGGATTGCCCACAACGTAAAAGCTCGCGCCGTCTTTGAGCGTATTTGTGCGTCTGACAAGCGTTCGCTCGCTCGATTCCTCTTCTGAAAGAAGTTCCGAAGGCGCCGAGTCCGTCGTCTCCCCCGCCGCCGGCGGCTCATCCGCGGGCGCGGTCGTCGATGAATCTGTCGTTGTCGTCTGACTTGTGGTCGTCGCCCGGGCTGCGGTTGTCGGCGAACTTGTCGTCGCCTGCGCAGCCGTTGTCTGCGCTGCGGTTGTCGCCACCGTCGCAGTCGTTGATACCGGGGCTGTCGTTGTCGGAGCCGCGTATACGCATTCTAAGCTCCGCAGAGACGCGAAGCAAAACGCAGTTAAACAAAGAATGACGCAGACGAGCTTTTTCATTATTTAAATATCCTCTTTATGAATTGTCGATTTTTTTGCGCTGAATGGTTCCCCAATTGCGCTTGTTCTTGCGGTATCCCACAAGCGCGGTCGCACGGGTCCAGAGCATCACGAAATGGATATACGTCGTCTCGAAGAGGCTCAGGCCTATAATTTTAAAAATGCTCACCGGCCTTATGTGCAGGCCCTGCAGGTGGATCGTTGTGAGATAGGACGTGATGCTCAATATCATGCCGTACAGCACGTATACAAAGAAGAAGACGATCGCAAATCGTACATTAATGATGCCAAGCACAACGATCAAAACGGACAGCACGATGCCGAGCAATTCAATATACGGCGACAGCAGCTCATACAGAAGGAAATAGAGATAAGAGATGATCGCCACCGGCCCCATCTTCGGATTCGCGAAAAAGTTCCGGTATTTGTACATGCATTGAAACAGACCGACGTGCCAGCGTTTTCGCTGCGTCCGCAGATCCTTGAGCCGCTCCGGCGCCTGCGTCCAGCAGATCGCGTCCGGCGCGTACTTGATCGTATACTCGATCTTATTCAGAACACAGAATTCATGCAGCTTGACGACAAGCTCCATATCTTCACCCTTGGTATCATGATCGTAGCCGCCGGCCGCAATGACTGTATCCTTCTTGAAAAGACCGAAGGCGCCGGAAATGATCAGGTTCCCGTTGAATCGGTCAAACAGAAGCCTGGAGGCCAAAAATGTTCTCGAGTATTCGACCGCCTGCATACAGGCGATGATGTTTTTCGGCAGATCGTATTTTATGACCTTGCCGTCTTTCAGCGTGACGCCGTTGCAGAGCATGACCGCGCCGCCGCAGGCGACGATTTTGTCGTCCTCCAGGATCGGCGTAACGATCTTGCGCAGGGAATCGTACTGCAGCACCGAGTCAGCGTCCATACATATAAAATAGGAGTAGTACGAGGCGTTGATCCCCATATTCAGCGCGTCCGCCTTGCCGCCGTTCTTTTTCCGGATCAGTGTGATGCTGACCTTCTGATCATAGCACTCATACACCTGCTCGACCGGCTGACAGGAAATCCGCGACCGGATCGGCCGGATCACCGGCTGCATACCGAAATGCTCGATCAGCACCTTCGACGTGTCGTCCTTTGACCCGTCGTCGACGACGACGATCTCGTACTTATCATAATCAAGCGCCAGCAGGGAGCGCACCGTTTCAATGATGGTGACCTCCTCGTTATAGGCCGGCACTATGATGCTGATCGGAATGAATGATTTGACGTCGAGCTTGTTTTCGTAATAGGTTCGTCTGCGTCTTGCGTACATCGTGCTGGCGCCGATGATGACAGATAGGAACAGGAACGTAGCGTACACGATGAGATAGACCGCAAACGCGGAACACAGTGCGTTTACGACCTTATATAATATACTCACAGGACGTCACCTCCCGGCAAATCCGCGCCGACGCGCATTTTACTCTTTTCGGCAACGACAAGGTTATATTCCAGGATCTCGCGCGCGAACCGGTCGCTGTGGTTCATGATCTCAGCCTTTTCAGAAACGAAAAGGCCGATCGCGACGAGACTCTCCGCGCTGTTGCGGCGAACATACCAGTTCGGATGCGAAAGCTTGCGTTTCAGCAGCTCCTTTACATCCGGCTCCGGGTACGCGCTGAGCGCTTTCGCGGCAACCGCGGAGATCTCCCAGGCATACTTGCTGTCATTTTCGAGGAAATCGATAATAATCTCCTTCGCTTCCGGGATCGGGTATTTTCTGAAATAGCGCAGCGTCGTGCATTTGACGTCAACGGAGTATTCTCCGGTCAGAAAATCGACAAGGAACGGTCCGATCAGAGGCGCTCTGTGGCGGCAATACTCCAATACGGCGATCCGGTAATCCTCGGAAAGGCTGTCGAAATCCCGGATGAGGAGTAATGAGAGAACGCGGTGATCGCCTCGGAAAGACATCAGGCCTTCCATGAGGACCTTCGGGTGATAGAAAAGGTTTTTGTTCGACAGAAGCATGACCGCCCGGTGCAGATCGTTCGCCGTGCCCACCGCGTAGAGCACGTCCATGGCGTACGTACGGCAATAGACAGAGGGATCCGTCAGGAAAGCGAACTGATACTCGACGATCCGGCCGGGTCTGTTGCGCCACGTATAAGCCGTCATATCGGCATACAGCTTCAACGAGTAAACCTTCGAAGCTGACTTTGTATGCCCCTGCACGTGCTTCATGATGTACAGCGCTTCTTCGTCTACGATCCCGACAGCGGATCTGATCTCATCCGGATACTCATTGCTGACGTTCTGAAAGGCGCAGGCAAACGCGATGATCTTATGGGAATTTGAAAACACATTTCGAAAGAACAGCTTCTGTCTGTTGTCAAGCGGCGGCAGCTCGCCGCCGGACGCGAGCGTTTCGCATTGCTGACGCAGGTATTCCTCATACTGCGCGGTACGTTTTCTCTGCAGACGTTCGCGCGCGCCGTAATAGATAAGCCAGCCGATTTCAAAGGCGATCAGGCAGACGCAGATCAGTATATACAGGTAAATCAGGTAGCTGAAAGACATCCTGCGCCTCCCCTTCTTATATTTACAAAGTTTATTTGCTCCAGAGCGACTGCAGCGCGTAATACGCCTCTTTGAGTCTTTCATGATACGTGACATTGTAGCCCCAGCCGCTGAGCGCAAAAGCGTTCATTTGGACGCGTTCGGAGCCGCCCTTCGTCACGCCGACATACATCTCATCGATATTCTGATAAGCAACGCCGTAGTTTTCGTAATAGTCGTCATGGATCTTCATCTCCGACGCATCCGCGAAATTGAGCATCTGCCACGGAATGCGCAGCTCGATGTCGTCGCCCTTGACACAGTAATCTGACATCGAATCAAAATCCTCAGCATCCGGATCCCCGTTGCCCTGTCGCAAAACGCCGGTTTCATAATAAACCATTTTATACGGCACATTCGACGCATGACCTGCGTTTTCATGGTCAGACTGCAAAACGAGACGGATCGGATTGAACACATCGGAGTTGACGTCGGGGATATGAAGATACGCGCTCTCCTCGAGCGAATCGAGATCCTTCGTGGCGCGAAAAACGTCGTAGCGCTCCTGCACCGTAACGCGGCTTTGATCCGGCGCGATCGTGATGAGGAAATCCGCGTATCTGTCGAATTTCAGGTCTTTGTCAGCGCAGTACATGCTGCCTGATTTCTGCGTCGTATCGATCGGCAGATAGATCGTATCCTTCTCGGGATCGTATCCGCTGCAATGGATATAGAAATAAATGTACCGCTCATCGTACATCATGCGCACGCCGAGCGTCTCATTGCCGCAGACAAGACTTTGTCCCGCCCATTCGGAAGCGTCGCCGTCCGTTTTACACAAAAGCGCGTCCTTTCCGGGATCGAAAGCCAGGATGCCGAAGTACTGCTCGTTTGTCTGATAGTCGCTCCAGTACCGCGTTCTTTCCAGATCGATATTCTCCATCGTATTCCAGGTGCGTTTGAACCATTCGTCGTGCCAGGAGAACACAATTCCGCCGCGGCAGCCGGACGCCATAATATCCTCGTAACACGAGATGAGGCCGAGCGCCTGCTCGTGCTCAGTGATCCCGCCCTGATTGCGGCGCATGCCGCTGTGATCCACGGCGCCGCAGCCTCTGGACGTGGGCATGCCGAACTCTGTGATCACGACCGGCATCGTGTGGTGCGCGGTCAGAAGCTTCAGATAATACAGATAGGCGTTCGCATATCCGGCTTCATCCGTCATCGCGCTTTTATCTTCCAGGATACTGTAATAATCCGGATAGTAAGCGTACACGTGATAGGAAGCGAACTGACCGGCCTTGAAATCGTCTGTCGCCACGATGTGCTCAACGTCGACCTCCGCGTATTTTGAAAACGCGAGGTCGATATCATTGGGATGATCGATGGGATCGCTGGTACACCAGTTTGAGAAAGCAAGCAGGTGCTGCTGCCCGTATTTTTCAGTCTCATATTCGATCAGCGCGTCCCCGGCTCTGCAAAGCGCGGTTTCAAAGGCGGAAGCCTCTGGCGTCGTTTTCAGATATTTCCCTTCGTAGCCGGTCTCGTTCGCCCTGTGGTGATCGGTATAAGCAACGAGCGTCGGCTCCCACTCAACACCTGGCAGATAACCCAGCAGCCACGGCGACACGTCATACCGGTAGCGAAACAGTTCCTTCTCGGAGTTTATGATCTTGTTCTTTCTGCCGTGTACGATGTCGATCGTCTCTTTGATGTCGGAAATAAACTCCGAAATGAACTGAGGGTCATATGCGTCGTAATGTGAATTCTGAACATAGTCGTCCACCCACACGCCGTGGAGCAGATACAGCGGCGCATCAGCCGCCGTATTGTAGTCGTAAAAAGCCCTGTAGAAGTCCTCGTTCTGAAAGGTGTAGACGCGGATCGTGTTTGCGCCCATCTGCGCGATCTGAGAGAACCAACGCAGATACTCTTCATACGTGACGGCGTATTCGACCGCAAAATGTCCGGGTTTCCCGACGCCGAGGTTCACGCCGCGCATCTCAAACGTATGTTCGGCGCCGTTTTCGGTAATATAGATCTGGTCGCCCTCGACGCGCGTAAAATAAACGGGGTTGGAAGCGTTTTTGTTTTTGAAGACATAGGCTCCGCTGAAATAGGCAAAATACGCTGAAATGATAACGGCCGTCACAGCAAAAACCGAAATGATGAATTTCTTCAAAAACCAACGCCTCCTTTCCGGTTATTTTGCGTTATTCATCTTTTTGTTCGCGTTCGGACTTGAGAATTCCTTCAGGTCCGCGATGTGTTCGTCGAGCCAGTCGCCTCTCGTGACGATGAAGTCCTTGAGCTGTTCGATCGC
>ONWP01000023.1 GCA_900321595.1 uncultured Eubacteriales bacterium | reverse complement strand
CGGACAGTCAGCCCGACGTCAACAGCGACGCGCGGTATCCGCAGTATCTGACCTACGACCGCGAAACGGGCGCGCTCACCCCGCAGACGGAAGAAGCGCAGAAGCAGCCCAAGCTGGCGGCGCGGATCCGCACCTTCTTCCTGACGCTCCGGCGCTTCCTGCGCGGGCTGTTCGGCAAATAAAACAAGCACATAAAAACGGGAGGCGCAAACGCGTCTCCCGTCATATTGTTTCAGACGATTACTTGTCGAGGTTGCGGGTGCAGACGGTGACGGTCTTGAACACGTCCTCGAAGCGGTTGAGGGCCTCGTCGACGACCTCGTCGGTGTCCGCCAGAGAGGTGTACAGTCTGGAACCGGCCAGCGTCACGATGCCGTGCGCCATGTAGGCGGCGCCCATCTCTTCCATCGCGACCTTGCGGCGAAGCATCTCGGGCTTGGTCTTGAGCAGCGGGATCACGCTGCCGAGCAGGAACATGCTGCTGAAATCGAAGCTCATCGCGCCGGAGCACTCCAGGTGGACGATGGAGCCCTGGTTGTAGACCACGAAGGGCAGCGCGTACTTGTCGACGAGCTGCTGCAGGCCGTTCGCCAGTCTGTCGCCGGCCTGACCGGCCTTGACGCAGGCGTCGGTCTTCTCGATCTCCTGGATCGCGCAGTAGCCCGCGAAGCTGGACAGGGGGTTCGCCGCCAGGGTGCCGCCCACGTAGGCGCGCTTCATCATGGTGCCGACGCCGGCCGCCATGCCGCTGACGAATTCCTTCTTGCCGCCGACGCCGCCCGCGGAGGGATATCCGCCCGCGACGACCTTGCCGAAGATGGTCAGATCGGGCACGACGTCGAAGTAGCCCTGCGCGCCGCCGAGACCCACGCGGAAGCCGGTGACGACCTCGTCGAAGATGAACAGGCAGCCGTACTTGTCGCAGAGTCTGCGCACGCCCTTATTGTAGTCGAAGTCGATGGGACGGGTGCCGCTCTCGGGGCCGACGGGCTCCACGATGACAGCCGCCGTGCCGCCGCGCAGACGGTTGCGCTTGAGCATGGCCTCGAGCATGTTCAGGTCGTTCGGACGCACCTCGTCGGTGGTGCCGTAGCAGCTGCGCGGAATACCGTGAGACTCCAGGAAGCTGCGGGAGCCGGGGATCTTCAGGCCGTAGACCATCTGATCGCTCCAGCCGTGGTACGCGCCGCCGACCTTGATGATGCGCTTGGCCTTCGTCGCGTTTCTGGCCACGCGGATGGCCGCCATGACGGACTCCGTGCCGGAGCCGAGCATACGGAACATCTCGACGTTGGGCATATGCTTGTTGATCTCCTTGGCCAGGAGCAGCTCAGCCTCATGGAACAGACCGGTGACGGGGCCGCAGGTCTTGATCAGCTCGATGACCTTGTCGCGCACGGGCTTGTAGTTGCTGCCCAGGATGGTGGGGCCGCCCGCCTGCAGGAAGTCGATATACTGGTTGCCGTCGCGGTCGTACAGATACGCGCCTTCCGCCTTCTCGATGCAGATGGGGAACGGATAGTTGAACGCGAGATTGTGCTGCACGCCGCCGGGAATGTACTGCTTGGCCTCCGTGGTGATCTCCTTGGACTTTGCGCACTTGGTGTCGAAGTGATCCAGCACACGCGCGAGCTCATCGTCAGAGATGCTGTAGATGGGCTGCGAGGTCAGGTTATCCAGACGCGCGTAAATGTCCTTCGCGTCCTGCCAGTTCGAAATGCCGTAACCGTTGCTCATTTGGTTTCCTCCCGATTGTTGAAAATATTTGTCGGCCGCCGCACGCTGTGTCGTCTACGCGGCTGCCTGATCGTTCACAGCTATCTTTAAGTATACAACTGTTTTGGCTGTTTGTAAAGTCAAAATCGATTCTTAATTGTTAAAAAATTTCAAATATCGCCAAACGCTTCCGTCCGGCGCCGCGCTGCCGGGAGACGGCAAACGGCCGCGCCAGCCGGCGCGGCCGCGATAAAAACGGGATCAGGCGGCGTCCTCCGCCCCGTCCGGCGCTTCCTCCGCTGTTTTCGCGGGCGCCTCGGGCGTCGTGCAGCGAAGATGGATATCAGAGGCGAACATGCCGCAGCACATGCCGAGGAACAGCGCCTGAATGACGACCTGCAGATAGATGCCGGACAGCGGCATCGTCAGCGCGGAGGAGTACCGCAGCACGTCTCCGGCGGTGCCGACGGCGCACGCGACCAGCCAGTAGATGCCGATCGCCAGGATCGTATAGCGGACGCCCCTGTCGCGGCACTCGCGCGCCATGAGGATCAGGCTCACGCCGATGAGCACATGGCAGACGCAGGCGATCGCGAACGGGATCCAGCCCAGATTCAGGATGATAGACAGCGCCGCATTCGCCAGATTGAGCGTCACATGGTCGCCCGCGTACATCAGCGAGGAGCCGACCTTTACCGTCGCCATGCTCGCGCCGATCAGGTTCCCCTGCCGCGCCATGCTCAGGCCGCTCTGCGCGCCCGGATGCAGGATCGCGCTTGCCCGCTCCGCGAAGCCCGCGCTGGTTTTGTATTTGAAGAAGAGGTATCCGCCGACGGCGGCGATCGCGAGCACAGCCGCGACGAGGAAGAGCCAGCCGGGCGCCTGCGCGTATTTGTCAAGCTTTGTCGAAAGCAGAACGAGCCCGATCGTAACGACCGTGGGCAGGATGTACAGCGTGTTGCCGTAGTACAGCGCGCAGAACGCCGCCGGCGCCACCGCCAGAACGGTCGCGATGCAGAACCAGCGCGTGTCGAACCGCTTGACAAGACCGATCAGCACGCCCAGAGCGGGCAGCATGCACATCGGCATCACATACATATAGAGGGGCATGCCCAGACGGGGGATCAGCGCGATCTGTCTGGTGATGGTGCCCAGTACGACGCCGAAGCAGTGCATCAGCATCACAGCCAGGGACCCGACGTACAGCAGACCGCTGAGTACCTTGTTGAGCACGCGTCCGAGCAGCGCGGCGACCGCCGCCGCCGAAAACGCGATGATCATCACGTAAGCCTTGCCGCTGAGCAGATTTCTGCCAATGCTGAGAGCGGTCTCCTGCGACACGTAGTAGGCCGCCAGATGGATCGCCGTCACGCCCACAATGCCGCAGAGCAGACAGATCAATTTCGCGAGACTTCGTTTCGTATTGACCATATTTTCATCTCCAACGCTTGTCTATATTCTCTCACATCATGTATTATAGCATTTTCGAATGCAAAGGTAAAGCCTTTTTTGTGAATTAATTCAAAGAAACCTGCCGCGAAACGCCGTTTTCTTCGCGCATTCAATTGATTTTAAAGCCTTCGCGTATTATAATAAGGGTTGATTTGAATTTACGACGAGAAGGAGGGGTGCTGTATGCGTCACGCGCGCGCTGTGATCGCGATGCTCCTGTGCGTATGCTTTGCCTTCGGCGGCTGTACGCGTCTGAGCGTGTCCGGACAGCGTCTCTCCCCGGCCGAGACCGTATATCCGACCCCGTGCGAGGAGCGGCTGCGCACCGATCAGGAAGACAGCGAGCCCGTACGCAGCGCCCAGTATCTGTCCATGTATATGGATCGGGTCACAATGGCGCCGAAGCTCCTCGACGGCACGACCGGCTTCGTGTGGCGGACGCTCGGAGACAACGCGGACGCCATGGCCTATCCGGTCGCGGTCACGCTCACCGGCAGCGGCGGCAGCTATCGCCTGGATTCCCAGAATAACGCCGTTGCGTTCGGAACGGCGCGCTATAATCTGACGGACGCGGGCGTCGACGTGACCTACGTCATGGCGGCGGACCGCGATACGGCGCAGAAAAAAGCCGACGCCGTATCTGACGGCGACGTCTGGTGCAGTCTGACATTGCGGTACGCGCTCTCCGGCCAGACGCTCACGGTCACGGTGCCCGCGGAGAAGCTGGTCTGCGCCCGGAACTGGACCGTTACCGACGTGACCCTGCTGCCGCTGCTCGGCGCGGCCGACGACGCCCGCAGCGACTACATCGTGCTGCCCGACGGCTCCGGCGCGGTCATGGATCTGGGCTATATCGACGAGAATACGCGTCAGGCCGCCTTCGACGTATACGGCGGCGACCCGGCCTGCGGCGTTTCCGCGAACCCGGCCGCGGCGCTGCCGGTCTTCGGCTTCAAGCGCGGCGACAGCGCCTTTGCCGCCCTCATCACCGGCGGCAGCGAATACGCCGTGATCCGGGCGAACCGCGCAGGCGAGGGCGAATACAGCCGCGTGTACGCCTCCTTCGCGCCGGCGCCGCAATACCGCGGGGAAAACGCCGTCTACCTGGGACAGGCCGCGCAGACGGATCTGCAGGTCACATATATGTTCCTGTCCGGGAAGGACGCCGACTACTCCGGCATGGCCGCCGCGCTGCGGGATCTGCTGCTGCAGCAGGGCCTGCTGCGCAGAACGGTTTCCGATCCGGACGCGTTTGCCATGCATCTGACAATCGTGGGCGCCGCCGGCGGCGAGACGCTCTCCCCGGCCTCCTCGCTGCGGGAGATGCTCTCCTCGCTCAAGGGGCGCGGCGTGGACGACGTGGCCGTGCGCTACAGCGGCGCGTTCAAGGGCGGCCTCGCGCAGGACGAGCTGTATTCGACGCGCATCGCCCCGGAGATCGGCTCCTACAGCGCCATGGAGGAGCTGGAGGGCACGATCCGCGCGCTGGGCTACCGGCTGTACCCGGACGTGGACATCTTCAGCGCCGGGCGCAGCTACGCCGACAACGCGTCCGCGTTCGACCTCTCCGGCAGCAAAAGCGTCTGCAGGGTGAGCGATCCGCTGGCGATGCAGGATCACACGAACGCCCGCCTGTCCGCCAGGATCGGCGCGGATCTGGCGCTGACCGGACAGCTCAATGAGAACGAGGCGCTCTATTCGCAGAACAAAACCTATGAGATGTATTTGACGCGGCTGGAACGGCTGCTGGAGCAGTACCCCGGTTTCCTGCGCAGCAAGTACACGACGGATTTCGACGGACTCTGCGTGACGGACGCCGGCACGATCCTCTATTCAGACGGGTACCGCACCCGCGCGCAGGCCAGAGACGACGTCGCGTCGCTGCTGCAGGCGACGAGCGAAAAAACGCGTCTGACGGTGGACGGCGGCAATCTGTACACTCTGTACAGCGCCGAAAGCGTCAGCCACATGGACACGAATACCGCCTATCTCGAATCCGACGCCTACTACCCGATCCCGTTTTCACAGCTGATCCTGCACGGGAGCGTGACCATGAGCGGCGAGCCCGTGGACGCCGGCGACAAGCTTTACCGGTTCGAGATGCTCAAGAGCATTGAATACGGCATGATGCCGTCCTTCGCGTGGGTCTTCTCCCCCGACAGCATCTTCAACTACGGCTATTACGTGCAGAACGACAAGCTGTCCGAGGTCGTGGACTTCTTCCACGAATCGGCCGCGGCGCTCGGCGATCTGTCCGGCAGAGCCATGCTTTCCCACGAGCGCGTCACAACGGACAGCGAAGGCGAACCGCTCACCGGCGTCTACAAGGTGACGTACGAGGGCGGCGTCAGCATCTACATCAACTACAACGCCACGGTCAAGACGACCGACGGCAACATCATCATAAAACCCTATTCAAGCGTCAGGATCGAAGCCTGACGGAAGGAGACAGCGTATGCCGATCAAAATCGCCGACGGACTGCCGGCAAAGACCTTTTTGGAGCATGAGAACGTATTCGTGATGACGCAGCAGCGCGCCGAGACGCAGGACATCCGTCCGCTTCGCATCCTGCTGCTGAACCTGATGCCCACCAAAATGGAGACGGAGACGCAGATCCTGCGCCTGCTGAGCAACAGTCCGCTGCAGGTGGACGTCGAGCTGCTGCAGACCGCCACCCACGAGGCGACCCACGTCGCCAAGGAGCATCTGACGACCTTTTACAAGACCTTCGACGAGGTGAAGGATCAGCGCTACGACGGGCTGATCGTCACCGGCGCGCCGGTGGAGCAGATGCCCTTCGAGGACGTGGACTACTGGGACGAGCTCTGCGCCATCTTCGACTGGGCCGACCGCAACGTCTACTCCTCCTTCCACATCTGCTGGGGCGCGCAGGCGGGTCTTTATCACCGGTACGGCCTGCCGAAGTATCAGCTGGCGCAGAAGATCTCCGGCGTATTCGCGCACCGGCCGCTGGACACGCTGCATCCGCTGATGCGCGGGCTGGACGACCGCTATCTCGTGCCGCATTCGCGCCATACGGAGATCCGCATGCGCGATATCGCGCGCGTCAAGGATCTGCAGGTGCTATCCTGGTCCGACGAGG
>ONWP01000181.1 GCA_900321595.1 uncultured Eubacteriales bacterium | reverse complement strand
CTCTTCGTCGTGGTCGTGGTGATGGTGATGCTCGTGTTCGTGCTCATCTTCGTCATCGTCATCGTCGTCGTCGTGATGATGGTGGTGATGCTCGTGCTCGTCGTCATCGTCATCATCGTCGTCGTGATGATGGTGGTGATGCTCATGCTCGTCGTCATCGTCGTCGTGATCGTGATGATGATGTCCGCACCCGCACGCGTCGTCATCGTCATCGTCGTGATGGTGGTGATGATGCGCCTCCTCGTGCGCGTGCAGCAGCTCCTCCAGCTCGCCGGAGAGCGTGTCCTTGCGCGCGACAGCCTCGGCGATCTGCGCGCCGGTGAGCTTGTCCCAGGGCGTTGTGATGATGACGGCCTTGTCGTTGTGCGCCCGCAGCAGCTCGACGCAGGTCTTCAGCTTCTCGTCGCTGATATTCCCCGTCCGGGACAGGACGATCGCACCGGCGTGCTCGATCTGGTCGTTAAAAAACTCGCCGAAATTCTTCATATACATCTTCGCCTTGCCGGCGTCCACAACCGCGGCGAAGCCGTCGAGAACGACCTCGTCGGTCTCGTTTTTCAGCACGGCGCGGATCACGTCGGACAGCTTGCCGACGCCGCTGGGCTCGATGAGGATCCGGTCGGGCTTAAACTCCGCCAGCGCCTGCTGCAGCGCCTTGCCGAAGTCGCCGACCAGCGAGCAGCAGATGCAGCCGGAATTCATCTCGTTGATCTTGACGCCGGCGTCCTGCAGGAAGCCGCCGTCGATGCCGATCTCGCCGAACTCGTTTTCGATCAGCAGGATCTGCTCGCCCTGATACGCCTCCGCGATCAGCTTCTTGATGAGCGTTGTCTTGCCCGCGCCCAGGAAGCCGCTGAATATATCGATCTTCGTCATGAAATCATTTCCTTTCAACTCGATTTTACTTCATGATACATTATAACACGCTTGTCAAGTGCTTTTCATAGGATTTCGTCGCGAACAGCCTGATTTTCTGAAGAAACCGGAGTCGACCGCGCGACAAAAAACATCAAGCCGCCTCGCATTCCGCGTTTCAGCAATCAAACAATAAGAGAGAGGGCTTGCGCTGCCCTCTCCCGTTTATTGTTCGCTTATAGATCGACGTCCGTATAATCGCTGCCGGGATAGGAAAACGGGTCGTCGTCACCGTGTTCGGCGTTGTAGTCGTCGTAGGCGTCAGGGTATTCTTTCTTGCCGAAACGATCCTTCGCCAGCTGCTTGAGTCCCTCAAGGCGGCTGCCGACGGCAGTCTCGCTCAGATTCAGCGTCGTGCCGTCCTTGCGCTCGATCTCGACCTCGCAGTCCAGACCGAAGGAGACCAGCGCCGTGGTCAGCACCGTCAGCGGCGCCATGTACAGGCCGATGGCCGCGCCGAGGACACCGTAGGACATGGGCAGGTTCAGAAGCGTCTGCCCCTTGCGCTTGAGGATGACGCGCGACACGTTGCCGTCCTTGATCAGCTCCCGGACTTTTTCGACGATCCGATCCGCCTGCTCTTTGATTTTCTCGTCCATATCTCTTGTTTACTTGAAGAGATTCGCCAGCCGGTCGAAGAAGGCTTTGATCCGGGCGAAGAAGTTCCGGATCGCGTCCAGCAGAGAGCTGCGCTTCTGATCGGTCTGCTCCTTGGTGCCCCAGACGGCGTACAGGATCTTGCCGGAGCCGGGCGTGACGCTCTCGCCGGGGACGTACTGCACCGTCTTGCCGCCGGGCGTCTCCGTCCAGCCGAGGAAGGAGTCATTCGCGTTCACGCTCGCTTCGGGCGCCATGACGACGGCGGTCTGTCCGGCCAGATAGATCGTCCGGTCGGTGGTCAGGGCAACCGTCTTGCCGTTCGTCTCATAGCGCATGAAGCCGGTGTCGGCGCTCAGCAGCGTGTTGATCAGGCCGATGCGGCGATTGAGGAAGACCTTGACCGCCTCGATCTGCGCGGTGTAGCCGTCGCTCGCGGCGGCGGCGTTGCTCGCGCCGAATTTCGACCAGCGCAGCGCGTCCATGACGACCGTCGCGCGGTTGGCCTCCGCCTTGGCGTCGATGCTCGCGATCATCTGCTCCGCCAGCGCCTGTCCCCTCGTAGCCCAGACGCGCTTCACGGCGGCGATGAAGTCCGGGTGGTTGAGCGCCTGCGCCAGGAAGGAGGGTCTGGTCTTGGCATGGTTGCCGATGTACGTGCTGAAGATGTACGGGATCGACGGATCGCCCGCGTCCAGATTCGGCGAGATCAGGCCGTTCTCAAAGCCGCGGCCCATGGAGAGATCCAGATCCCAGGTGGGGCCGAAGTGGAACCGGTTGTCCCCGACGTCCTTGTACAGGTAGAAGCTGCTGGAGCAGCCGTCAAAGTTCTCGCACAGCTCCTGGATGATATAGGCCTGCGCCATCTCGTCGAGGTCGATGTAATCGGTGTAGTACTTGCCCTTCGTGTTGTAGCCGGTGGGCGAATAGAGCGCTTCCTCCAGCCGTTTGTACTGGATCGCGATGTAGTTCACCTGCGCCTTCGTGGCAAACTCCGGCTCCTTGACGGTGACGGCCTGTCCCAGAGAAGAGATGAAGCCGCTGGGCTCGTCCACATAGCGGTAGATCTTTTCCAGCTCCAGCAGGTAGCCGCCGGTGATCTCGTCGGGATCGTTGGGGATGTTCGCGTACTTGATGGTGTTGAAGGTGCGAAGTCCCTGGCTGCCGCCCAGCGAATAGGTGTCCAGATCCTCTTCGTTGACGTCCTCGGTCGCGCCCTCCAGATCGAAGATATCGACGCGGTTCTCGCCGATCTCCACCTTTTCCGTCAGGCTGTAGGCGCCCATATACACGCCGTTGCAGTACAGGTCGACCATGTACACCTCGCTGGTGTTCTCATTGCCCAGCGCGCGCGAATACGCGTAGCCGAGGTCGTTGCGGATCTTGCTCTCGTCGCTGTGTTCGGCCAGCAGGCACCATTTCTTCGCCTTGCCCATGCCGAAGATATCCGCCTTTTTGCCCAGCTTGATGTTGTAGGGCTTTTTTTCGAGCGTCCAGGTGGAGTTGCCGCGCCCCTTGATGGAGTCAAGCGCGCCGCTGTACTGCGACTTGCCCGCGCCGTCCACGATGGTGATATCGCCGGATTCCTTATGCTCCTTGTCGGCGTTGATGGCGTCCATGGAGCCGCTCTCCGTGGTCAGGAAGACGCCGCCTGTCTCGCCCTGCAGGACGTTGACCGTATAGGTCTTCGTGCCGCAGGCCACGTTGACGATGTCGTTTGCGAAGGCGCCGGTCGCGGCGCCGCTGGGCACCGCTTCGCCGTCGAAGGTCAGCACGCTGTCCGCGTCATACCAGACGGTGAGATTGCTTCTGTCGGCGCAGCCGGGCAGGAACAGATAGTAAGCGGAACCCTTCTTGTACCACTGTACAGCGCCGGGCTCGAGCGCGCTTTCCGCCTGATAGGCGTTGACGCTGAAGGAACGCACACTGTTCGCCGCGAACGCCATGCCGGCTGTCAGCGCCAGCAGAAAAACCGCGAACAGAATGCCAAAGAGAACTTTCCGCATTTTCATCGGATTACCTCCTCAAAATTTCGTTTATTGGGAAATATTTCCGTTGCATTTTCTCCCATTCAATGTTATTATACTAAATGTGAACAGTCTTTACAAGGAGTTTTTTCAATGAAGCATAAATTTCTGAAAATTGCCGCCGGTACGGCCGGCGCGTTTGCAGCGGGCTTTGTGGGGCTGTCCGGACTGCTCTGCTTCGAGGTGTTCAGCCGTAAGGCAAATCTGGTCGATCTGGTCAACGAGAAGGCGCCGCCGGAGGAGAATCCGTACACCGACCGGCTGACCTGGATGGACGAGCAGAATTACGTCCAGTATAAGATCACCGACTACCGCGGCAAATCGCTCAACGCCTATCTGCTCCCGGCGAAGACGCCCAGCGACGTCTACGTCTTCTGCTCCCACGGCTACCGCAGCACCGGCAAGATCGGCTTCCGCTATATCACGAAGTACTGGCACGACAAGGGCTACAACGTGTTCATGATCGACCAGCAGGCCAACGGCGAGAGCGAGGGCGATCACATCTCCTTCGGCTATTACGAGTCCCGCAACGTCATCGAATGGCTGAACTTCATGAACGAGACCTTCGGCGACGAGATCCGCATCATATTGCACGGCGTTTCGCTCGGCTGCGCGACGATCCTGCTGGCGATCGGCTCCGGCGAGCTGCCGCAGAACGTGAAATTCGCCGTCGCGGACTGCGGCTTCACCTCTGTGGAGGACGAATTTACCCACCATCTGACCACGATGAAGCTGGCGCCGAAGCCGGTGATCTCGACCACGGCCGCCATCAACAAGCTGGCCGCGGGCTACGACTACCGGGATGTGCGGCCCATCGACGCCGTGAAGAACGCCCGGATCCCGATCGTCTTCATCCACGGCGAAAAGGACGACTTCGTCCCCACGAAGATGGTCTACCCGCTGTACGAGGCGTGCCCCACCGACAAGACGCTGTGCGTCATCCCGGAGGCCGGCCACGCCGAG
>ONWP01000201.1 GCA_900321595.1 uncultured Eubacteriales bacterium | reverse complement strand
CGCTGCCGGTTCATGGCGGTCGGCGCAAGGAGCGCCGCGTTGACGCCGCGGATGAACCAGTCGGGCAGGATGCGCGTCCGGTCGACGTCGATCACCTCGTCAAAGGGCTTGCGCGTGTGTACCCGCCCCTCCTCGTCGGCAATGCCGAGGGCGATGACGCAGACGAGCTTTTTGCCCTTTTCCTTCTCCCGCGAGACGACGCGCCGGTTAAAGCTGCCGCCGACCCAGCAGGAATCCAGTCCCAGCGTCTTCGCGAACAGGACCAGGTGTTCGCCCCAGTAGCCGCAGCGCACCTCCAGATCCACGTCCGGATCGCCGCACAGGATCAGATAGTTCCGCGCGTTGCGGAAGCCCGCCGCCCGGCCGACCGGCCCGCCGAACGCCTGCGGTTCACCCGTCACCAGACGGATGGACAGCCTGCCCAGCGCGTTGCAGCGCCCGATCTCCGCGCGCAGCTGCTCCGCCGCGTCCCGGGGCAGAATATCCGCCCGGTAGCGCCGGATGGAACGCCGCAGTTCCATCGCTTCCTTCAGCTCCATACGGCACCTCCCGCTCCAAGAAAAATCGTCTGCCGCGCCGAGGCGGCAAAAGTGCAGCTTTCAATTTATTGTACCATCTTGCGGATCGAGAATCAACCACCAAAATTGCGCAGCTTGTGGATTTTTGACGCGCGCGGCCGCAAAAAAAGAACGCGGAACCGATCCGCGCCCTTTTCGAAAGAATCAATTTAATCCATGATGCCCGCGTCGCGGATGAACGCCTCGTAGGTCTCCTGCGCCTTGACGAAGACCTGCGCGCCGTATTCGGCCAGACGCAGATCCCGCGGACTGCCGCAGAGCATGGCGAAGGTGCTGCCGATCTGATCGGGGTCGGCGACGTCGTCCACGTTCATATAATAGAAGGTGAACGCCGGCGAGCGCAGCAGATCCTGATACAGCCGGGGGGTATCCTCCAGCAGATTGTCGTAGAGCTCCGCCACCGCCGCCGCGACCAGCGACTGGTTGACCACGTGCCGCTTGATGCAGTATTCCGCGGTGAAGACGCTCAGCAGGATGGCCTGATCCTTGATGGCGCGGTCCTGCTCGACGCCGACGCTCTCGGCGAGGCCCATCAGTTCATCGCGCGCCGCGGCTCTGCGGAACGACAGCGCGATATCCTTGCCCAGATCTCTGGCGCGCTGCATGTTGCCTGACACGACCTGCCGTTTCAGGTCGTCCGCCATCGGCCCGCTGTCTGACGAAGACAACGGCTTGTTTCGGTTAAAGATCTTTACATCCTCGTCTAAGCTCATGGTTCTCTTCCCCGTTCCGATCTTCAGACCGTGCCTTCGGCCTGTTTTTTGAGCATCCTTTTCTTCTTCGTTTTGAAGTTCAGCAGCTCGTTCAGCTGCGTCTTGGGCGTTCCCACGTCGCCCACGCTGACGATGCTGTCGCTGTACATGCCTCTGAAATCCGTTCCGCCCACGGCGAGCAGCTTGTTCTTTTTCGCGACGCTCAGCAGCGCGTCCGTATCGTTCGCCGTCATATCCGGATGCCACGCCTGCACGCCGCACAGGCCGTTTTCCGCCAGATCCGCGATGCGGTCGGCGCAGCCGTCCGCGATCGGGTTCGCCAGCACGCTGACGCCGCCGGCGTTGTCGATCTCCTCAAGCACGCGGTACACGTCCGTGTAACGCGCGTTGACCAGCACCGACTCCGGGCTGTCCGGCGTGAACAGCTTCTCGTACAGATCGCCGAAAAGGCGGTTGTCAAGACCGCACTCGACCAGCGACTGCATGATGTGCGGCACGTAGATATTCGTCGACCCCGTCGCGCAGCGCTGAACCAGCTCCGGCGTCACCGGGTACCGGTCGCACACGCGGCTGATCATCACCATGGCGGCCCGCTTGCGGATTAGCGAGTTGCGCTGGCACAGACCGGCGAGCCGGTCCGGCGCGTCGCACAGATACGCCAGGATATGCATATTGTTCCCCGTCTGGGGATCCGTCGCCGTGATCTGGACCCCGGGGATCACGTTTACGTTTTTTCTCTGGCCGATGACCTTCGCTCTGGCTGCGCCTGCAGTACAGTCACAATCGGTCACGGAAATTGTGTCAACGCCCTTCTTCGCCGCCAGAGAAATGATATCCTCCAGACCCAGCGAGCCGTCCGACAACTTCGTGTGACAGTGCAGATCTGCTAACAAAACTGTTGCCTCCGTTCGGGACTGAGCCTTTTTTGCTGAAAAATGGCACGAATCCCTCAATTTATCCCATATACAAAGTTTAACACTATTTTCAGCTATTTTCAAGCCTTTGCGTGGAAAAATTCCCTAAAAGTTACGAAATTGTATCATAAGTCCCGCGCAAAAAAAGACCCTTCGCCGAGCGCGGGCGAAGGGCGGCGCCAAAGTTTACATTTCTTCAGAAATCGTCCGGCGGCGTCAGGGCGGCGCGCGTTTTCTCGGCGGACGAGAACGCGAACCAGTCGTCTCCGGCAAAGATCACATGCTCGACCAGACGCACATCCACCAGCGCGAGCGCCCCGGCCAGCCGCCGCGTCAGCGCGACGTCCTCGCGGGAGGGCGCGCAGACGCCGTCCGGGTGATTGTGGCACAGGACGGCCGCGTCCGCGCCGCAGCCGAGCAGCTCCGTCACCGCCAGACGCGCGTCCAGCGACGCCCGGTCCACACGCCCCGCGGCCAGCACGGTACACTTCGTCACCCGTCCCGCCGGGTCCAGTCCGGCCAGGAGCAGCGTCTCCGTCCGCAAAGCCGTCATCCTCGGCCGGAAGAACGCGGCGCAGTCCGCGGGCGACGACAAAACGGCGTCCGCGGAAAAGGAATCCAGGTAGCGCCGGGTCACGGCCGGCATCAGCTTGAGAAACGACGCGACCGCCTCGCCCACCCCGGGCACGCTCAGAAGCGCGCCGCGCGGCGCGTCCAGCACGCCGTGAAGCGAGCCGAAAGCGTCGATCAGCCGGTGCGCGAGCGCTTTCGTATCCGCGCGGGGAATGCAGGAAAAGAGCAGGAGCTCCAGCACGTCGGCGTCGCTCCAGCCCTGCAGATCCCCCGTCGCGTCAAAACGCGCCCGGACGCGCTGCCGGTGTCCCGCGTGATATGACGTATCCTCCATGACGGCGCCCCTTTCCTGCCGGTTTTCTCTTTTTTCAGCGCTCCAGTACGATCTCCCGGTGCGTATTCGAGGAGTCGTACACCGCCTGCATGATCTTTGAGGTCAGCACGGCGTTGCCGATGTCGTTGCGGCCGCGCGTGCGGGCACGGACGCACGCCACGAAGTCGAGCACCTCGTCGCGGTGCATATCGTTGCGCCGGAATTCCGGCTCGCAGCGCATGAGCATCCCGTCCCGCTCCGTGTAGAAGGTGAATCCGCCGCAGTACTGGTGCCGGATCCCGCCCTTCGTGCCGATGAAGTCGATGAACGTGCCGGGCTCGTCGATATTCTCCGCCCACGCGCCGTTGAAGGAGATGACCGGCCCCGTCGTGCGGATGAGGCCCGTCACCGAGTCGTCCACGTCGCACGTGCCGTTCGGGTCGTAGTCCTGCTCCGCCCACATGGACGTGTAGTGATACGACGGGATGTCCGCGCCTAATTTGCAGAACGCCTCGCCGCTGACCGTCAGGGGCGCCGGGTCGCCGCAGACGTATTCGACCAGATCGAGATAATGCACACCCCAGTCGATGAGGCTGCCGCCGCCGGAGGAGGCGAACGTCGTGAAGTCGCCGCCCAGACCCGGGATCGAGCGGTAGGCGCGGAAGGACGCGTACACGTGGTAGACCTCGCCCAGCGCGCCGTCGTCGATGAGCTTTTTGATCCGGTTCACGGCGTTGCTGTACCGGTTGCACACGCCGATCGACAGGATCCGGTCCGTCTCCCGCGAGACGCGCAGCATCTCCAGCGCCTCGGGCAGGATCCTCGCGGCGGGCTTCTCGCAGAGCACGTCCTTGCCCGCGCGCATGAAGTCGCAGGAGATGACGCTGTGCATATCGTTGTGCGTACAGACGGAGACCGCGTCCAGCGCCGGATCGTTCAAGATCTCATGATAATCGTAGACGGCGCTGCCGCAGCCGAACCGCTCGACGGCGCCGTCGGCGCGCTCCGGCCGGATGTCGCAGAAATAGCGGATCGCGGCGTGCTCGCCCGCGAGATACGCCGGGATGTGCGCGCTCGTGCCGATATTGCCGCAGCCGATGACCGCGACGTTGATGACGTCTTTCATGAAAGATAACCCCTTCCCATCGTTTTCTGTCCTTCATTATAGCCGCAAAACGCGGCAAACGCAACCGTTTTCGGGGATCCGGATCGCAATAAATTGCCATATTTTATAAAAATTGTTCCCCATTCTCGATTGATTTTGTGTAAATTATGTGTTATGATACAAATGTGAATTATTCATTCGAAATCCCGTTCGGAAAGTTGCCTTCTCAGGCAGGAACCGTCCGGCAGGGTGACGAACAAACTCGCAGTTTATATAAAGAAAAGAGGTAAAATCATGAAAAGACGATTCTTTGCGATCGCGATCGCGCTGATCATGGCGCTGACGATCGTCACGCCCGCGTTCGCCGCGGACGAACCGGTATTCAGGATCATGCTCGAGGGCGGCGGAATGGTCGCGCTCGGCCCGAACGATCTGGGCGGCGGCGTCGCCAAAGGCCTGTCGGCGACTGTCGACGAGGCGAAAAAGACCGTCACGCTGTACATGGACGCCTACAGTCAGAAAAGCGCGATCGACGTCAAGCTCCCGGCCGACAACTGGGTCCTGTGGGTCGCCTGCAAGGGGACCAACGTCCTGAACGTGCGGCAGTTCAACGAGGGCGGCGGCAAAGCCACCTGCTTCGCTCTGCGCACGAACGGCAGCATGGTCGTCTACGCGACCGAGAAAAACACGAGCCTGATCGTCAACGGCGACTGGGGCACCGCCGGCGCGCCGCAGGCGCTGCCCGGCAACTTCTACGCCTTCAACGCCAAATCGATCCTCTTTGCCCGCATCTTCGACGGCGTACGTCTCGCGGTCAACGTCTACTTCCGGATCCAGACCCCCGCCTCGGACAGCAGGGTCGTCTATCCCTTCAGCGCGGCGACGACGATCCAGAACACCTACTTCAACTTTGAGGATCTGTCCTCCCACATCCACCCCAACGAGGAGGAAGAGATCCTCCTGGCCGGCGAGACCTACTTCCGCGTGATGTCCTCCGTCAAAAACGCGACCAAGCGCAATGAGATCGCGCTCTGGAAAGTGCGGTACGGCGAGAACTTCACCGGCATCGCCAACTATGAGATCAAGAACGGCCAGCGCATCGGCGGCCCCTACGGCGGAGAAGTGACCGAATGCGCCACCGAGCTGCGCGACACGACCTACATCGGCGACACCGAGCACACCCACATCGAGGCGAAGCCCTGCACCTGGGGGCGCACGCAGATCACCCCGGCCCAGATCAAGGCCGCGCTGGCGTTCGACTACAAGCAGGGCGCGATCCTGCCCGACCGCTTCGAGGGCGAGGGCTTCGTTGCCTCCGCGGTCTGGAGAGACGCCGAGAACAACGTCGTGACCGGCAAGCCCGCCGAGTTCAACAAGACCTACGCCGCGTTCGTGACGATCGTCCCGTACGGCAGCTACAGCCTGCCCCTGTGGGATAACGTCAAGCCGCTGACCCAGGTCGTGCCCGCGTGGGGGATCTCCGTCGGCACGAACAACCTCAGCGAGAAACAGCGCGCGCAGCTGCGCATCACCGCGAGAACGCTCACCCCCGAAAACATGGTCATCACGAAGCAGCCCGCCGACGCGGCCGTGAACACCGCGCACAAGGCCGTCTTCAAGGTCGAGACGAAGGGCACCGTCACCGGCTATCAGTGGATGGTCAGCCAGGACGGCAAGACCGGCTGGACGGCTCTCGAGGACAAGGTCACCACGACCGGCGGCACGCCGATCACCGGCGCGAAGACCAATACGCTGACTTATCAGTACAACGACAGCTACAAGACGCTGTATTTCCGCTGCATCGTCTCCGGCTACCTGAACGGACATCCCGGCACGATGCCCACCGACGTCGTCAAATACGTCTACACCGAGAAGATCACCGGCTCGAACATGACGATCACCAGCCAGCCCGGCGACGTCACGCTCACCGCGGAGGACCAGTACGGCTACTTCACGGTCGAGACCACCGGCGACGTTTCCTCCTATCAGTGGGAGTACAGCGAGGACAACGAGACGTTCAGAGTTTTCCACGACGGAGAAACAGCTCACTTTGTCGTCACGAAAGGAACGAAAACGAACTCCCTGCAGCAGCGCTACAACAGCAGCTACAACCCCGAGTACTTCCGCTGCGCGATCACCGGCGTCATCGACGGCTCCGTGCAGACGATCTACTCCAGAGTTGCCAAGATGGAGCTGGTCAAGGAGGTCTCCGCGGTCGCGTTCTCCGGGATCAACCTGCCCGAGCACAAGCAGCCCCTCGACACGGCCAGCGGCCAGAGCGACACGGCGCACACCAAGCTGACCAAACTCGAGTTCCGGATGTTCAACAAGTTCCTTGACGAATTCGAAGCCGGCGACAACCTCGGCGTGTTGTGCTACGTCGAGGCCACGGACGGCTACACCTTCGCCGACGAGGTCACCGGCACGCTCGACGGGACCGAGTTCTACAAGACCGAGCTCTCCGCCGACAAAAAGAGCGCGGTCATCACCTTCACCTACAGAGTGCCCGCGCCCGCGAACGGCGTGCCGATCGAGAACGCCTACTACACGATCACCCCGCCCGTCGCCGGCGAGAAGCCCGCCGAGGCCGCCGACATCAAGACGGAACGCACGATCGGCACCGGCATCAAGCAGCAGTTCATCCGCTCCCCGCAGGTGACGAGCGTCAGCTGGAACCCCGCCCACAGCACGTTCAAGGGCAACACCGTCTACACGGTCTCGTTTACGGTAGAGACCGAGGACAGTCTGAACCCCTCGACCTTCACGGGCATCCCCTCCTGCTTCGACGAGAATACAAAGGTGCTGCTGAGCATCGACGGCGGCGAGACCTTCACGCTGGAGGCGACCGTCGTCCCGGATGTCAAGACCGCGACCATCATCTACTCGTTTGAGGCGACCGGCGATCTGGCAGAGGAGATCGACAAGCTCGCGTTCACCGACTACGTCCTGCCCGACGGCAAATCAACGCCCGCGGCGACCGCGAAGTCGGCCGTCGACGGCGTGACCGTCGACTCGATCACCTACACGAAGGACGGCAGCCCCGTCACCGAGATCGCGCCGGGCGACAAGATCCGGATCGTCGTCAATTTCTCCCACACGGACGACGTGGTCATTTCCGACGCCGCGACCGCCACCCTGACCGCGACGAACGGCACGAAGCTCGACAGCGTTATCCCGTCCACGGATCCCACCAAGCATCTGGTCCCGACCGGCTCGAAGTCCTATCTCTGCATGTTTGAGTACACGGTACCCGGCGGCGCCTCGACCGGCCTGCGCGGCGACGCGAACCTGGACGGCAAGGTGCTGGCAAACGACGCAAGACTGGTGCTCAGAGTCTCCGCGAAGCTGGCAACGCTGGAGGGACAGGGCTTCCTCAACTGCGACCTGAACGGCGACGGCAAGCTGCTGGCCAATGAAGCCAGAAGGATCCTGCGCGTCAGCGCAAAGCTCGAATCCTTCGACTGATCGCCGCGCGCGGCGAAACGCGAAACAAATCCGGACGGCTCCCGCGCGAACGGGAGCCGTCCTCCTGTGACATCGCAAAAAGCGGGCGGACAGGCAAAAGAGCGCCGCCGCGCCTGATCGTCCGCGGAGCGCGTCAAAACCGCGGCGCATCCCGACCCGACCGTAAAACCGGCGGCCGCGGCGCGGCGCGAACGCCCGTTTTCCCGCAAATCAAAGATCCGGCAGAACGCGTCCGCCGGATCTGTTATTTCCTATAGTTTATCGCAGATACTGTCCGCATTCGCGGCAGAACATACAGCGTTTCGGGTTCATCGCGCCGCAGGCGGGACAGGCCACTTCCTCTTCGCCGAGCATATCCTCCGCTCTGGCTTCGATATCCTCGCGGTCGCGATCCTGCCGCTCAATGTCGGCGATGATATCGTCGGTCGCCCGCAGGATCTCTTCGTTGGTCATGTTTTCCTCATCCTCGAAGCGATCCGCGCGCGTGTCGGAATACTTGCGGATCAGCGGATCCAGTCCGGTGAGCGTATCCGCGATGGCCGCCGCGCGGATGGCTTCCGCCGTGCCGATCGGGTCAATGTCGCCGGGATCGCCGTGATACGTCGGCGCGGCGCGGCGCTGCGGATCCATTGTCTCGTCGCCGTCCCGATCCGGGATCAGACTGCCGTCGGCGCTGCGCACGGGTCTGACCGGCCGGTATTCGCGCGGGCCGCCGCCGGGCACGCCGTAGCCGTCACGCTCGACCTTGCGCTTCTGTACATACAGCGCGATCAGCAGCGCGGCCAGGATCACGAACAGCACGGCCGCCGCGATGAGCGCGGCCATCTGCCACGTCACCCCGCCGGAGGGGTTCTCCTGCACCACGGAGCCCGGGCGCAGCGTGTAGCCGCCCGCTGTCACAGGCGACACCACGACCGCCGCGGAATCCCGCTCGATCAGGTCAGAAAGGCTCGACCGGAAGCTGGTCGCCTCGGTCACAGCGGTGGACGGCGCCGTCGTCAGGCTCGGCAGCGTATTCGGATTTCGCGTATAGGTGTAGACGTCATTGCCGTTATAGGGCGCGGCTGTCGGCGGCTGATAGGGGACGGTGCCGGTGCCGGTCACGGTGGACGGCTGGCCCTGGTTGTTGTCGACAGTGGTGGTCTCCGGCGGAGCCGGGACGGTGGTATTGTCCTCGGGCGCCTGTGCCGTCGTCTCATGCGGATTCAGCCACGGGATATTATCATCGATCCACGGCAACAGCTGCGTCGACGCCGCCGACGCATGGATCATGGTTGCGCATAAGATCGCGGCGACAATGATGATCGCCGTTCGCAGCCGGGGTCGTTTCATATCTCAAGCCACCTTATTGGTCATGAAGTTTCAGAATGAGGTGATCAGCCTTGCG
>ONWP01000067.1 GCA_900321595.1 uncultured Eubacteriales bacterium | reverse complement strand
TCATTGACACGCTGCTCCGCGCACGCCACGCCGCGGATCTCGCCCGCGAGGCCGATTTCGCCGAACGCCATCACGTCGTCCTTCAGGATCATATCCTTCAAAGAGCTGACCAGCGCGAGCGCGACCGGCAAATCACAGGCCGGTTCATCCACCTTCAGACCGCCGACGACATTGAGATAACAATCCGTATTTGCGAAGTAATATCCGGCGCGTTTCATCAGAACCGCGATCAGCATGGACATCCTGCCAAAGTCAAACCCTTCCGCCATACGCTTCGGGTTGCCGTACTCCGTCGCGCTTACGAGCGCCTGCACTTCGGCGAGCACCGGCCGCGAGCCCTCCATAACGCACATCACACACGCGCCGCTGGTGTTTTTCGGTCGGCCCTCCAGCAGCATCTGCGACGGATTCGGCACCTCCCGCAGGCCCTCGTCGCCCATCAGGAAAACGCCGATCTCATTGGTCGAGCCGAACCGGTTCTTCACCGCCCGCAGCACACGGTAGCTCATGTTGCGGTCGCCCTCAAAGGACAGCACAGTGTCGACGATATGCTCAAGCACCTTCGGCCCGGCGATATTGCCGTCCTTATTGACGTGACCGACGATGAAAACAGGAATATTCAGCGTCTTCGCCGTGCGCATGAACAGATTTGTGCATTCGCGCACCTGCGTCACGCTTCCTGTGGAGGACTGCAGCTCGGGGATGCTCATCGTCTGGATCGAGTCGATGATCACAACGTCCGGCTTATCAGAGCGCATCACCTCGCAGATGTACTGCGCGTCATTCTCACACAGGACGTTCAGTTTCTCCTGGAGCGCGCCGAGCCGTTTCGCGCGCAGCTTGATCTGCGCCTTTGACTCTTCGCCCGAGACGTACAGGACGCTGCGCGAGATCGCGAAGGACGCGCATGCCTGCAGCAGGATCGTAGATTTGCCGATCCCCGGTTCACCGCCGATGAGCACAAGCGAGCCCTGCACGAGCCCGCCGCCGAGCACCCGGTTCAACTCGCTGATGCCGGTGTCATATCGCACTTCTCCGGATTCGCTGACCTCAGCGATCGGCTGCGGGTGATCTCGCGTGTCGCCGGCGCCTGAGCGCGTTTTCGCCGCGGAAGGCGTGATCGGCGTAGTCTCCTCCATCGTGTTCCACGCGCCGCATCCGGGACACTGCCCGTACCATTTGGGCGTTTCATAGCCGCAGTCTGAACAAACAAAAACGGTTTTAGATTTTGCCATCATTTTCACCAGGGTTTCAGAAAAAAACCCGTCGGCATCACTGCCGACGGTACGGACTTGACCGTGTTGATTACGCAAACAGGTTCGAAGCTTCCTCACCGAACAGCTGCGCAAGCAGATCGTTGAAGTAGCCGTTCTTGAGATCAAGCTTGATAAGCGGCTTCAGGATCTTCAGGAGAATCTTCATGATTTTCAGAAGAGCTTTCATCGTGATTACTTCCTTTCATTTTAGTTCATCATGAGTATATCATGCTTTATCTGCCGATGCAAGATGTTTTTTGAAAATTTAAAAACCTGACAAATTTCTGTATTATTTTTTGCGCAGAATCACGAAACCGTGACAGGCTCCGCATAGGTGACGCCCTTGGTATCGACGGTGACGCTCTTGATCACGACCGGCTTGATCGGCTTGTCGCCCGCGTCTGTGCGCGTCTCGGCGATCCGGTCGACGACGTCCTGCCCGTCGAGCACCTGTCCGAACGCAGCGTACTGCCCGTCCAGATGCGGCGAATCCTGATGACAGATGAAAAACTGGCTGCCGGCGCTGTCGTAGCTGGCGCTGGTTCTGCCCATGGAGATCGTGCCGCGCAGATGCGATATGGGATTGTCAAAGCCGTTGATATTGAATTCTCCTGCGATGCTGTACCCCGGGCCGCCGGTCCCGTTGCCCTTCGGATCGCCGCCCTGGATCATGAATCCGCTGATGATCCGATGGAACGTCACGCCGTCATAAAAGCCTTTGTTCGCCAGGGAGATGAAATTATTCACCGTATTGGGCGCCTGCGCCGGGAACAGCTCCACCGTGATGACGCCGCCGTCGTTCATCGTGATCGTCACGACCGGATTGCTCTCGGCGTGGAATTCGCTGTTGTCTTTCGACGTTTTCGCGTCATTTTCTAAATTCTCATTATTGCCTGTCTTTGTGCCGGCCTGCCCCGCAGGCGCGGTCGTCTTCGCGTCGGACTGCTCCGCCTTCTTCACGCAGCCTGAAAACGCGCAGACCAGGCTGAAAAGCAGACAAACGGCGAGAATCACGCTGATCCGTTTCTTATGCATCGATTACACCTCGCGTTCGTTTATTTGGCGTCCTTCTGAATGGGGATGATGACCGGCTTCGGAAAATCGACGCCGTACGTCTCCACTGTGACCGATTTGATCGAGATCGGGTTTTCGATCATTCCGTCGCTGTTCGGCTCCATCGCAACGATCTTGTCAAAGATCGCCATATCCTCTTCTGAGATTTTTCCGAACGCCGAGTAATTCTTATCCAGGAACGCCGCGTCCGTCGTCACCACAAAGAACTGACCGGTGACCGTATCGTCGCCGATGCGCACAGGCTGCATGGATACCACGCCGCGCGTATGAGACAGCGGATGACCGGAGTCCTTGCCAAGCTCGCGCTGGATATAATACGTAGGCGTGTAAACGCCGTCCGCGTTGTTGAGCATCACGTAATTATAGCCCTTTTTGACTTGATTGAACGCCATGCCGTTGTACTGACCGGCCTCGGCCAGCGCGATGAAATCCGCGACCGTGTTGGGCGCCGCGTAATAGCACAGCTCGATGTCAAAACTCGTCCCGTCGGAAAGCTTCACCGTCGCGACCGGATTCTTTTCCACGTCCACGGTCACGATCTCGCCGCCGGTGGGATACTCCGCATAGAATTCCTTGCCGCCGTGCGACAGGAGAACCGCAGCGATCACCAGCGCAGCTGTCACCGCGACGATCGCGGCAACGACGACCGACAGCCTGATGTTGCGCGCAGGTTTCCCGCTCTCAAGCGATTTCTTTTCCAGTTCTTTCTTTTCAGCCATAATCGTTTCCGTCCTTTCCGTTATCCGGTTGCTCGAAGCCCTCTGTGCTCTCCCTGACGAACAGGATCTTGATGGTCTGCAGGATCAGCCGAAGATCCAGGAAGAAAGAGAACTTCTGAATATAGATCAGATCCAAAAGAAGCTTATCATAGGGCGACGTATTGTATTTGCCCATGATCTGGGCGTAGCCGGTCAAGCCGGCCTTGACCTTGGTGCGAAACACAAATTCCGGCAGCTTCGCACAGTATTCCTCATGATTCTCGACCCGTTCCGGACGGGGGCCGACGACGGACATATCGCCCTTGAGGATATTGACCAGCTGCGGCAGCTCATCGAGCCGCAGCGCGCGCAGCACACGGCCGACGGGCGTCACTCTCGCGTCGTGTTCCGTCGCCTTGACCGCGCCGTTTTTCTCCGCGTCAACGATCATGGATCGAAACTTATAGATCTCGAAAACACGCCCGTTTTCCGTCACACGCTTCTGCTTGTACAAAACGGGGCCGCGGTCGCCGAGCTTGATGCTCAGCGCGATGACCGCGAAGAGCGGCGACAGCACGACGAGCGCGATCGCGCTTGCCGTCAGATCGAACGCGCGCTTGACGAACCGCTGTTCCGGCGACAGCGTGCAGACGCGGCAGGAGATCATCGGGCTGTCAAAGGTGTTGACCTCGGACGCGCCGCGGATCATGATGTCGGAGATGCGCGGCGGCAGATAGACCTCGATGTCGTTCTGATAACAGAACTTCAGCAGGTCGTTGCGCACAGCGCTTTCGATCCGGTAAACCAGAACCGTATCATATTGCAGGATACGCGCCTCCACGGCGGACAGATCGTCGCCGGGGCTGTAACACACAGACTCCTGAATGCGGCAGATATCCTCACGCGCAAGCACCGTATAGACCAGCTGCTCCGCGTTTTTGTCGCCATAGACGAGGATCATGTTCTTGACCGCGACGTTTTTGCGCCAAACCAGCGTCCCGATGTAGATCCAGAGCGCGGAGGCCGCGAGCTGCGCCGCGAACATGATCGCGATGGGCAGCACCGGCAGGAACGCACGATAGATCAGACTCAGCTCGAAATAAGAGATCACATCCACGATCACGATGCTGATCCCGTGCGCCAGCGCCAGGTTGAACATACGCTCAATCCCGATCCGAAAGCCGCCCATGATCAGCAGCAGACCGCCGATCCCTGCCGCATACATGGCAACGATCAGATAACCGCCGGTATACAGCGGCGCCTCAAACTGCCGGTTATACCGGAAGAAGACCAGATAGAAGAATGCCGCTGTATGAAGCAGGGCGATCAGAAAACTGAACACCGTCCGTATTCCGTTCACGCTCGCCTCGTTCTGCTTCTTCATGAAATGATTCTGCCTTTTGTCAGTTTTTACGACTGCTCCGCCGCTTCGTCAGAAGCGCCGCCCATCAGCCGCTTGAAGGTTTCGGCGTCTGCCTTTTCGTTCACGATCAGATACTCGGCGACCGCCTTCACCTGATCGGCGTGCGCGGTGAGGATCTCCTCACACTCCGTATAAGCGCCTGCCATGATCTGCCCGACGACCTCGTCGATCTTCGCCGCGATATTCTCGGAGTAGTTGCGGATCGATCCGTAATCACGTCCCAGGAACACCTCGTCGTGATCGGACGTAAAGGAGATGGGCCCCAGCTCGCGGCTCATGCCGTACTTGGTCACCATTTTACGCGCGATGTCGCTGGCGCGCTGAATATCATTGGACGCGCCGGTCGTGATGTCGTCGAACGTCAGCGCCTCGCTGACGCGGCCGCCCAGCAGCACGACAAGCTCCTGCAGCATGCTCTTCTTCGACTCGTAGGAACGATCCTCGTCCGGGATCTGCATCGTGTAGCCGCCCGCCATGCCTCTGGGGATGATGGAGATCTCCTGCACGGGATCCTGATCCGGCATATAGTACGCGGCGACCGCGTGTCCGGCCTCATGATAGGCGGTGATGCGTTTTTCCTTGTCGCTCATCTTGTGCGAGCGCTTCTCCGTACCGACCACAACCTTGACTGTGGCCTCCTTGATCTCATCCATCGTGATGGCGTGCTTGCCGCGGCGACCCGCCAGCAGCGCAGCCTCATTCAGCAGGTTTTCCAGATCCGCGCCGGTAAAGCCGGCTGTGGACTTGGCGATGACGTCAAGCTGCACGTCGGGTCCGATCGGTTTTCCCTTCGCGTGCACCTTCAGGATCGCCTCTCTGCCCTTGATATCCGGGTAACCGACCATGACCTGCCGGTCGATCCGGCCGGGTCGCAGCAGCGCCGGGTCAAGGATATCAGGTCGGTTTGTCGCCGCGATGATGATGACGGACTCATTTTTCGCGAAGCCGTCCATCTCGACGAGCATCTGGTTCAGCGTCTGCTCACGTTCATCGTGTCCGCCGCCCATGCCGGCGCCTCTGTGACGGCCGACCGCGTCGATCTCATCGATAAAAATGATGGAAGGCGACGCCTTTTTTGCCTGATTAAACAGATCTCTGACGCGTGACGCGCCGACGCCGACGTACATTTCAACGAAATCAGAGCCGGAGATCGAGAAAAACGGGACGTCCGCTTCACCGGCGACTGCCTTCGCGAGCAGAGTCTTACCTGTACCGGGCGGGCCGACGAGCAGAACGCCCTTCGGCACTCTCGCGCCGAGCGTCTGGAACCGCTCGGGATCCCGCAGGAACGTGACGAGCTCTCTGAGCTCCTCCTTTTCCTCGTCGCATCCGGCGACGTCGTCAAAGGTGACCTTGTTGTTTTCGTCCCGGGTCTTGACGCGCGCCTTTCCGAAGCTGATCGTGCGGTTCGTGTCGCTCATCATGGTGGAGTTGATGCGACGGAACATAAAGAACATCAACCCGACCAGCAGCAGCATCGTAACCGCGCTGGGCAGCACGCTCAGCAGCCACGAACCGCCGGAACCCGGCACATAGTTGTATTTAACGCTGTTTCGCTTCGCCAGCTCATGCACGTCGTTGAGGAACAGTTCCACATTCGGCACCGTATACTTGAGCGGCGTCTTTTCCCCGCGCTTGGTGTAAACAAGCGTCCGGTTGGACAGATTCAGCTCGTAGGACTCGATCTGATTCTGCTGGAACATACTGACGACCTGCTGATAGGTCAGCTGTGCTTTCTT
>ONWP01000006.1 GCA_900321595.1 uncultured Eubacteriales bacterium | reverse complement strand
CCGGCACCAACGGCAAGACCACCTGCGCCAATATGATCGAGGACTGCCTCAAGCAGGACGGCAAGACCTTCCTGGACAACAGCTACGGCTCAAACACGCTGTCGGGCATCTGCACCACCTTCATGGACGGCGTGACCATGGGCAACAAGCCGAAGTACGACTGCTACGTGCTGGAGATCGACGAGCGAAGCTCGCCGCTGATCTATAAATATATCAAGCCGGATTACCTGATCTGCACGAATCTGTTCCGTGATTCCGTCATGCGCAACGCGCACACGGAATTCATCTTCGACGTGATCGACAAGGCCGTGCCGCCTGAGACGCGTCTGGTGCTCAACGCGGACGATCTCATCAGCTCGCGGCTGGGCAAGGGGCGCAACGCGCACCGCACCTTTTTCGGCGTGGAGCCGCTGCCCGGCGAGCAGCCCGAGGACAATATCATCAACGACGGACGCTGCTGCCCCGAATGCGGCGCGCTGATGGAATTTTCCTTCCGCCGGTATCACCACATCGGCAGGGCCCGCTGCCCGAAGTGCGGTCTGGAGACCCCCGCGCCCGACTGCGACGTCACGGCGGTGGACTTCGCCGCCGGCACGCTGACGATGCGGCTGCGCGGCGAGACGCAGGCGTTTCCCATCGTCAACGAGAATCTGTTCAATATCTACAATGAGGCCGCCGTGATCGCGTTCCTCTTCGACTACGGCTACGCGCCGGAACGCATCGCCGGCTTCCTGAAAAATATCAGGATCACCGGCACGCGCCTGCGTTCGCGGCAGGCCGGCTCCACCGAGATCGTCAGTCAGATGCTCAAGGGGCTCAATCCCATCGCCGCCTCGCGCGCCTTCCACATGGCGCATGATATGCCCGGGACGAAATCGCTCTTCCTGATGTTCGACGACGTGTTCGACGAAAAGGACGAGAGCGAGAACGTCTGCTGGTATTACGAATCCGACTTCGAGGCGCTGGCCGACGACAGCATCCGGCATATCTACGTCGGCGGCCCCCGCGCCAAGGACGTGAAGCTGCGGCTGATCCAGGCCGGATACCCGGAGGACCGCATCGTCACGGCGCGGTATGAAGCGGATCTGGCCGGCATGGTGGAGAAGGAGGACGTGGACCGGTTCCTCATCTTCTATGAAATGTACCGGGACGAGCTGTGCCGGGAAAAGGTGGAGCCCGTCGTGGCGCGGACGTTCGCCGGAGAGGAGGCGCAGGCATGACCGTCGAGATCTTATATCAGGAGCAGCTGCAGTTCGGGGACGAGGAGAATCCGAAATTCATCGCCCGCTGTCTGCCGGAGGCGCGTTTCGTTTACACCTTCATCGGCGACCGGCCGTATTTCGCCGACAACACGCCGGACCTCATCTATATGGGCGGCATGACCGAAGCGGGGCAGAGCCGCGCGATCCGGGCGCTGACGCCTTATCGGGACCGGCTCCGGACGCTCATCGACGGCGGGACGCATATCCTGCTGACCTCTACGGCGCAGAATCTGCTGGGCAGGTACATCGACGACGGCGAAACGCGGGAGGAGGCGCTGGGTCTGTACGATTTTTACGTGGAACGCCGGCTCATGAAGCGCTACACCGGCTACGTGCTGGGCGCGTGGGACGAGACGCCGATCCTCGGCTTCAAGAGCCAGTTCGACACCACGTTCCCCGGGCGGGACGTGAAGCCCTTTATCCGTATGAAGCGCGGGATCGGCATGAACCGGGACTGCGATTTCGAGGGGATCCATGATCACAACCTCTTCGCGACGAGCTGTCTGGGGCCGTTCCTTGTCGTGAATCCGCTGTTCGCAAGGGCGTTCCTGTCGTCCGCCGCGGGCCGCGACGTGACGCTCCCGCAGGAGGCGCTGATGCTCGAGTGCTTCCGGGACCGGCAGCGGGAATTCGAGGATCCCGCCAGAAAGATCGACCGGTGACTTGACGAAATGAAAAATGAGTGGTAAAATAAATCAAATCTAAGTATCGGGTGGTAAGATTATGTCTGGACATTCCAAATGGAGTACGATCAAACGCAAGAAGGAAAAGACCGATAACGCCAGAGCGAAGGTCTTCACGAAGATCGGCCGCGAGATCGCCGTGGCCGTCCGCGAAGGCGGACCCGATCCCAACGGCAATTCCAAGCTGAAGGACGTGATCGCGAAGGCCAAGGCCGCCAACGTCCCCAACGACAATATTGACCGCATTATCAAGAAGGCCGCCGGCGACGGCGACACGACCAATTATGAGGAGATCGTCTACGAGGGCTACGGTCCCGCGGGCGTGGCCGTGGTCGTGGAGGCGCTGACGGACAACCGCAACCGCACCGCGGGCGACGTGCGCCACTACTTCGACAAATTCGGCGGCAACATGGGACAGAGCGGCAGCGTGATGTTCATGTTCACCCGGCAGGGCAATATCGTCATCGAGCGCGAGGACGTGGACGAGGACGCGCTGATGGAGGCCGCGCTGGAGGCCGGCGCGACCGACCTCATCACCGACGACGAGGACGTGTTCCAGGTGCGCACCGAGCCCCACGACGTGGGCGCCGTCGCGGACGCGCTGGCGCAGGCCGGTTATACGTTCGTCTCCGCCGAGGCGGAGTACATCCCCTCGACCTACACCCGCATCGACGATCCCGACGCCATCAAGGGTATGGGAAAGATGCTGGAGATGTTTGAGGAGAACGACGACGTGCAGGGCGTCTGGCACAACTGGGAGAACGAGAGCGACTACGAGGGTTGAGTCCCGTTTGTTACACTACTGTCATTATTATTGACAGAATATTTCGAATATGGTAAATTCATTACGCCGCAGGAATGTGTGTCCCGCGGCGTAGTTTTACATATAAGGAGAAATAAGCATGAAGAAGATCCTGTCAGTCATCCTCGCGCTGGTGATGGTTCTGTCCCTGACGGCGGCGCTGACCGCCTGCGGCGGAAAGACGGAATCCGACAATAAGGCGACAGAGGCCGATACCGCAGCAGCCGCGCCCGCGGACGGTGAGACTGCCGCAGCGCCCGCGGACGGCGAGACCACCGCGGCGTCCGCCGAGACGACGAACAGCCTGCCGCAGGCCGGCGATACCGTCACCCTCACGGGCGTGAGCTTTACGATCCCCGAGGGCTGGACCGTCAAATCGTACCGCGAATCGCTCGAGGAGATCAAGCTTGATCCCAACGGCTCCGGACACACCGTCACGGTCAATATCGACGGCCTTTACAACGGCGCGACCGCTGTGGACGAAGCGGCGTCCCGCAACCAGGTCTTCGGCGGCGACAAGGAAACGGACGAGCTCGAGCTCGCCGGCAAGACCTTCTACCGCGTGATCGTAAGCGACACGCAGTTCTACACCTTCGCGGACATTGACGAGAAGCATTGCCTGCATGTCGACACCATGGGCGTCACGCTCGACGAATGCAAGGCTCTGACCGATTCGTTCGTGTTCGGCTGAGCAGATCCCGCGTGACCTTCGCAAAAAACCGACCCGGCTGTATAGGCCGGGCCGTTTTTTTCATGTTTCGTGTCGGGTTTACGCCTGTACGCGATCCCACAGGTCTTTCGCCATCTCCAAGAATCTGTAAAGGAAATCCAGGAACGAGACGATGTAACCGCCGATTTCTTTCATATTGCTTGCCTCCTTTGCGGCAGAAGTTTTTTCATACTCATTATAGCCTCATATGAAAAAGATTCAAGAACTATTAGCAAATTTTAATGAAGCTGCCATATTTTTGCAATAATTCAGAATTGAAAGAGCGCCAGGATCGCCCGAAGCAGCGCGCGCAGCGCGTCGAGCGCCTTATCCAGCCAGGTGCGGTGTTTGACGGGCTGCTCGGGACGCTTCTGCTGCGCGAGCCACGTGATCAGCGCGTCGCCCGGCGTGAAGGTCAGCTGCGTGCCCGCGCCGTTCTTTGTCGAGGCGCACGCGTAGGGGGTTTGGCCGTCCGCCATGAACATGTCGAAGGTCACGCACTCCCAGACGTAATGCTCCGCGTCGCTCGCCAGATGGCCGTCCTCCTGCTTCTTCGAGCCGTCCGCCAGAAAGCACTCGCTGAACCGGGTCATGCGCACGTCCTCCGGCCGGTTCGACACGCTGCACAGATGCCGAAACGACGGCAGCGCGGCAGTCGTCGTCGCGCCGACGTAGGGATCTCTGTCAGAGGTGAACGTCCAGATCGACACGTCGCGCAGCTTCTCCACGCCGGAGAGCGTCGGCTGGATCAGGGAAGCCAGCGGCAGCGCGGCCGCGAAGAACGTGGGGTACGCGTCGAGCATGTACCAGACCATGCTGCCGCCGGTGGAGTAGCCGGCCAGATAGATCCGGTTCGTGTCGATATAATCCCGGTTCTCGGCGATGAACGCGTCAATGACCGATTTGAGCCCGCCGCACATCGTCGCGTCGTAGGCGTCCGCGATGGAAGCGGACGCTCTGGGCGCCAGCAGGAAGCAGCCGCCCTCGCCGAAGCGGGACTGGTATTCGTCGCTGGCCCAGTTGCTGAAGCAGTACCACCGGAGCTGCGCGCGGGGACTGCTGCCGGAGCCGGAGCCGTGCAGCCAGACCATCAGCGGCCGTTTGCCGCCCTTCGAGAGGTCCGGCGTGAACGCCACGTAGTCGTAGGCGCCGTGTTTACCGTCCGTGAACTGGCCGTTGAGCGCGTCCCGTCCCGCGTTCAGGGGAACGCCCGGCGTCGGGATCGCGAGAATGGCGCAGAACGTCAGCGCGGCAAGAAGCGCGGCGAGGAGCTTTCTCGTCTGTTTCATCGATTTCATTTCCTTTCTTTAAGCGCCGCAGATCAGTCGGCGCGAAATGCCATGCATTTGTCGAACGCGTCGTGCACCGCGTGCGCGATCGTTCCGCTGCGATCCGCGTCGCCCACGGTCAGGCAGGGGATCCCCATTGCCGTGAGCGCGTCCGCCAGCGCGTGCTCGGGGCGAACGCCCATGGCCAGCACCACCGCGTCCGCGTCGAGGAAATCGTGGCGCTTCGTGCGCGTATCCCGCACCTCGATATGGTCGTCCGAGATCGAGACGAGCGCCGTGTGGGGCTTAAAAACGACGCCAGCGGGGCCGAGGCGCGTCATCGCGTCGTCCACGAACTGGAACCACGCGCCCGGGGCGATCTCCTTCGCCATCTCCAGCACGGTCACCTGATTGTTTTCGCACAGCGCCTCCGCCGTCTCCAGACCGGTGAGTCCGCTGCCGACCACGACAACGCGTCTGCCGTCGAGCTTGACCTTGCCGGTCAGCACGTCCGGCGCCGCGTGGACGTGCGCCTGCCGGACGCCGGGGATCGAGCGCGGCCGCACGGGAACGCCGCCCGTTGCTGTCACGACAAGCGCGGGCGCCAGCGCCGCGATCTGCGCCGCGTCGGCGGAAACGCCGAACCGGAACGTCGCGCCCAGCCGTTCGGCCTCATTCCGCAGGTCCGCGATGCACCAGGCGAGCTTGTCCTTGCGGGGGCCTGCCGCCGCCACGTTGACCTGGCCGCCGGGGATCGGTTCCTTCTCCAGGACCGTGACGGCGAAGCCGCGCTTCGCCAGGGTGATCGCCGCGGAAAGACCGGCCGGGCCAGCGCCGACGACGATCGCCGGACGGCCCTTGCCCGTATCCGGGATGGCGTCGCAGGCGGCCTCCTGTCCGACGGCGGGATTGAGCGCGCATTCGCCGGGCTTGCCGACGCTGGCGTTCGCGATGAAGGACTGAATGCAGTGCAGACAGCCGATGCACCGCCGGATCGTCTCCGGACGGCCGCTTTCGGCCTTTGCCGCCCAGTCCGGGTCGCAGATGAAATTGCGCGCGGAACCGACGAAATCCTGATATCCTTCGCGCAGCTGCCGTTCGGCCTGTTCGGGGGAACGGATGAAGTTCGCGGCGATGACGGGGATCCCGACGGTTTCCTT
>ONWP01000064.1 GCA_900321595.1 uncultured Eubacteriales bacterium | reverse complement strand
GCTCGCTCGCGCCCTCATCGGGAATGAAGTCGCCGAGATGGCTGTCCTCCTCCTCGCCGATGGGCGTCTCCAGCGAGACGGGATCCTGGGAGACGCGCAGGATCTCGCGCACCTTCTCCGGCGTCATATTCAGCTCCACGGCGATCTCCTCCGCCGTGGGCTCCTTGCCGTTGCGGTGCAGCAGCAGGTTGTTCGTCTTCTTCACGCGGTTGATCGTCTCGACCATATGCACGGGGATGCGGATCGTGCGCGCCTGATCGGCGATGGCGCGGGTGATGGCCTGGCGGATCCACCAGGTCGCGTAGGTGGAGAACTTGAAGCCCTTTGTATAGTCGAACTTGTCCACGGCCTTGATGAGGCCGTAGTTGCCCTCCTGGATCAGATCAAGGAACTGCATGCCACGGTTGCCGTAGCGCTTGGCGATGGAGACGACCAGACGCAGATTGGCCTCGGCCAGCTTCTTGCGGGCGGCCTTCGCGTCGGCGGTCTTGTTGCCCTCCTCGTCCTCCTCGCCGATCTTCATGGCAAGCTCCAGCTCCTCCTCGGGAGACAGCAGCGGGATCTTGCCGATATCCTTGAGGTACATCTTGACCGGATCGTCCACCACGGCGTTTTTCGCGTCGGCGTCGTCGCCGGTGTACTCCGCGTCGCGGCTCTCGCCCGCCTCAAAGTCCTCCAGATTCTCGATGCTCTCGGCCATATCGTCGATGACCTCGATATTCTGCTGCTCGAGGATCACGTACAGCTCGTCGAGCCGCTCGATATCGAAGTAGGCCTCCAGCATGGCGGTGTCGATCTCCTGCGTGGTCAGATGCCCCTGCTGTCTGCCCTTTTCCACGAGCTTCTGGATGAGCGCTTTGCTGTCCTTTGCGTTTGCCATTTTAAATCTCCTCCTTGATCTTATGCGTGTTTGTCGGGATCAACGAATAGTTTCCGAAATTCTTCCGCGGACAGGCTCGACAGGTCCAGCGATTCCCGCCGGCGCTTGTCGTATTCCTTCCGCATGACGGCGACGGCGTCCAGACACTCGTCCGCCGTGTTCGCGAGCCGCGCCCGGTCTGCCGTCAGCCGGGACAGATGCGCCGTCTCGTCCGCGGTCAGATCCTGCCCGAGCAGCGACAGGTTCACGTCCTGTCCGGCGTCGAGTCGGGCCGCGACGCGCTCGTAGATGAGCCGGTCGGCGTCGGAGACGAACCACTCCGGCCGCACCTGATCGCGTACGCGTTTGTATACGCCGGGCTCGCGCATGAGGATGCCCAGCAGCGTCTCCTCCGCCCGGACCGCCGCCAGCTGCCGCAGCCGGACGGCGTCGGCGCGGTCGGTCGAGAAGTTCGCCGCCTGCGCCGCGCGCGCCTGCTCCTGCCGCCTGCGCCTTCGTCTGCGCAGCTGGTCGACCTGCGCCTTGATCGCCTCGCGGGTGACGCCGGTCTCCTGCGCCAGCCGTGAGATATATACGTCCGCGCCGATGATATCCCGCATGTCGGCGATGACCTCGCACGCCTTGTGCAGGTATTCGACGCGTCCCTGATCGGTGGTCTTATCCACGCCGCCGGTGGCGCGGCGCAGCTGAAACTCCTGCGCGGACACGGCGCCGTCTATAATGGATCGCATTTTTTCAACGCCCTGCGTCCGGATGATCTCATCCGGGTCCTTGCCCCCGTCGAGCAGCGCGACGCGCACGCGCAGGTCCGTCTCGCCCAGCAGGGCGATCGCCTTTTCCGCCGCCGTCTGCCCGGGCCCGTCCGCGTCGTAGGAGAGGATGATCTCCTCGCAGTAGCCGGACAGGAGCTTCGCCTGCTCCCGGGTGAACGCGGTGCCCAGCCCCGCGACGGCCTCGGTGAAGCCCGCCTGATGGTAGGCGATCACGTCCATATAGCCCTCGCACAGGATCAGCCTGCCCGGATTTTTGATCTTCGCGAAATTGAGCGCGAATACGCCGTTGCTTTTCTTGTAGACGGGCGTATCCGACGTATTCAGATACTTCGGTTTGCTGTCGTCGAGCACGCGGCCGCCGAAGGCGATCAGATTGCCGCGCACGTCGATGATCGGGAACATGACGCGGTTGCGGAACGCGTCGATCACGCCGCCGTTTTTCGTGTGCTTGGCGAGGTCCGCCGCCAAAAGCACGCTGTCGGGATAGCCCTTCGACCGCAGATGCTTCAGAAGCGAATCCCAGCGGTCGGGCGCGTAGCCCAGGCCGAAATGCCGGATCGTCGCGTCGGTCAGCCCGCGGGCGCGGAAGTAGTCCAGCCCCGCCTTGCCCTCCGGCCGCCAGAGCGCGGCGTGATAGAAGCGCCCGGCCTCCCGGTTGGCCTCGTAGATCTGACGGCGCAGCTTCGCCATCGAGTCGTCGAAGCCCTCCTGCGGCTGCGGCATGCCGCAGCGTTCGGCGAGGAACTGCACCGCCTCGCGGTAGTCAAGGTTCTCGATATCCCGAATAAAGGTGATGACGTCGCCGCCCTTGCTGCAGCCGAAGCAGAAAAAGGACTGCGTGTCGCTGTATACCGCGAAGGAGGGCGTGCGCTCGTTGTGGAAGGGACACAGCCCCATCGAATAGCGCCCGCTGCCCCGCAGCTGCACATAGGAGCTGACCACGTCAACGATATCGTTGCGCTGCCGCAGCTCCTCCAGATATTCGTCGCTGATGCGCATGGGGCGCCTCCTTTCTTCAGAAGCACTGCGGTGTTGTGTTTATTGACTCTGCGCCGCGAATTCCGTGCCGGAGACCTCGATCTGCGCCTTGCCGGCGGTCAGATTCGTGATCCCCGTAATCAGGGACGCGCTGTCGGCCTGCACCACGCGCAGACGCACCCGCACCCGATCCGTAAAGTCCTGACTGACGACCGCCGCGCCCAGCGTCTCCGCGAGCATGGTCACGCCCTGATACGCGTCGTAGCCGACGGTCGCGTCGATGAGATCGCACTGCACCATCGACACGGTGCCGCACGCCTCGACCGCCGTCCGCGCGGTCTTCGAATAGGCCCGCACCAGACCGCCCGCGCCCAGCAGGATGCCGCCGAAGTAGCGCGTCGCCACCACGCAGCAGTCCACAATGCCGCTCTTCTGCAGCACCTCGCAGCAGGGGACGCCGCCGGTGCCGCCGGGCTCGCCGTCGTCGCTGAAGCGATACGCGCCGCTGCGCAGCACGTAAGCGAACACGTTGTGCGTCGCGTCGGGAAATTCCCCGCGCACCTTCTCAACGAAGGCCATCGCCTCTTCGGGACTGGTCACATGGCCGCCGGTGCCGATGAACCGGGACTTTTTTTCGATAAACTCTCCCCGTCCCCAGGGATTCAGCGTCACAAATTCCATCTTATCGCAGTGTTTCAAGTCTTGCCGACGCGCGCAGGATCGATCTGGCGTCGCTGGACGCGACGCGGCTGTTGTGATCCACGTCACAGCGGTCAAACTGCCGCAGATCCGCGATCCGCTCAAGTCTCGCGCTCATGCGCAGGACAAGGCGCGCGTCCCGGGCTGTCACGCGGCCGTCGCCGTCCGCGTCGCCGAGGAGATCCGCGAACTGCGCTGTCGTCGGCGCCGGCGCGTCGGTCTGCGCGGGCGGTTCGCCCTGCGCGCGCGTCGTGCGCTCCGGCTCCATGACAACAGACGTTTCTGCCGGCGGTTTTGTTGCGTCGGTTTCGTCAAAAAGATAGTTTTTCGTTTCACGGGCGGCGCAGACCGCGCACGTCCTGACGAGCGTTCCCTTGGCTGTCGGCGTCGCCGCCGTTTCGACGGCCCAGCCGCTCCAGGTATGCCCCGTCGCGTTGACGACCATCTGCGGCGTGAGCGTCTTGCCGCACACCGCGCAGACAGAGCCCTCCGTCCGGCCCGTCTTCGTGCAGGTCGGCGCCGTGCCGCTAATATATTTCGGCGTGTGATCGACGAGCGGGAGCACGCTTTGTCCGGACAGGAGTCTGCCGCAGTCCGCGCATTTCTCATAGTCGGACAGCCCGGTTTTCACACAGGTCGCGGGCGTGCCCCTGACCGTCACGGGATTGTGCGCCGTCATCGGTACGCGCTCGCGCGCTTTCAGCGTCTCGCCGCAGACCGCGCAGGCGAGCCCGTCCGTCAGCCCCTCCGCGGTACAGGTCGCCGCCTTGCCGGATACCGTCACGGGCGTATGCGCCGTCTTCGGGATGCGTTCGCGCGCCGTCAGCGTAACGCCGCAGACCGCGCAGGCGAGCCCGTCCGTCAGACCTTCCGCCGCGCAGGTCGCGGCCTTCCCGGGCACCGTCACAGGCGTGTGCGCCGTCTTCGGCAGGACGGTCTGCGGTACGATGACCGCGCCGCACTCCGCGCAGACCAGTCCGTCCGTCAGCCCCTCTTTCTCGCAGGTAGCGGCCTTTCCGGCCTTCGCGACCGGCACGTGGGGCAGCCGTTCGATCACTTGCTGCGGCCGAAGCGTCTTGGCGCAAACCGCGCAGACCGCGCCCTCCGTCAGTCCTGTTTTCTCGCAGGTGGCGGGCGTCGCCGGGATCGTTTTCTCCGTATGTCCCGAGGCCGGGATGACCTCGGTCCTGACCGCGCCGCAGACGGCGCAGGTGCATTTCATCGTCCCGTCGCGCTCGCAGGTCGGCTTGTCGAGGATCTGCCGGTTCCACGCGTCGTGCTCCGTCCGGGGAACGATTTTCCCCCTCGCCAGCAAAACGCCGCACCGGCCGCAGACGCGGTCGCCGGTGTAGCCGTCGCTGACGCAGTCGGCGGCGGCCGCGTTTTTCAGAACGCCCTCGTCGTGCGCCGCCGGGTCGACCGGGAGCGTCACGCTCTGCGATACGCCGCACCGGGCGCAGACGACCGTGCCGGTCCCTGTTTTCACGCAGGTGGGCTTCGTCCTGACCTCGGCCGCGCCGAAGGCGTGTCCCGGCGCGTTGACCGTCTCATAGCGGCACTGTCCGCAATCCGCGCAGGTGTACATGACGCGCCCGTCCTTCGTGCAGGTCGCGGGCGTCAGTACGGCGCCGCCGTCCCATCGGTGCGCGTGCTCGCCGCGGACGGGGAGCAGAAGGAGCGCGATCAGAACAAAGCCGATGACCGTAGCCGTCAGGCGTTTCACGCGATCCCCTCCCCGTTCGGTATTCTTCTGTATTACGACAGCTTATGAATGAAAAGTCCGCTCAGCAGCTTCGGCTCGAACCAGGTGCTCTTGGGCGGCATGATCTTGCCGGCGTCGGCGATGGACATCAGGTCGTCCAGCGTCGTGGGATACATGGAAAAGGCCACGCGCATATCCGCGCCGCAGCGTCTTTCGAGCTCGCCGAGCCCGCGGATGCCGCCGACGAAGTCGATGCGCTTGTCCGTCCGGGGATCGTCGATGCCGAAGATCGGCCCGATGACGTTCTTCTGCAGGATGGACACGTCCAGACCCGCCACCGGATCCGCCTCGTCGAACGTGCCGGGCTTTGCCCGCAGCGCGTACCAGACGCCGTCGAGCAGCATCCCGAAGGTGTGCTTTTCGGTCGGCCGGTAAGCCTCGGCGCCGACCGCCGTCACGTCCATGACCGCGCCCAGCGCGTTCAGCAGCGCGTCCGGCGTGTGGCCGTTCAGGTCGCGGATGACGCGGTTGTAATCCATGATCGACAGCTCCGCGGCGTCGAAATAGACCGCGAGGAAGTAGTTGAACGGCGCGTCGGCGGGCGCGTCGGGAAACTGCTGTCTGCGCATCTGCCCCACGTGCGCGGCGGAGGCCGCGCGGTGGTGGCCGTCGGCGATGTAGAGCGACGGCACGGCCTCAAACGCGGCGACCAGCGCGGCGATATCCGCGTCGTCGTCGATGACCCAGACGGTGTTGCGCACGTCGTGCTTGACGAAGTCGCAGGCGGGCGTTTTCGCGAGGTATTTCGCCGTGATCGCGCGGATCGCGTCGGTGCCGCGGTAGGTCAGGAAGATCGGTCCCGTGTTCGCGTCGCAGGCGTCCACGTGGCGGATGCGGTCGCGCTCCTTGTCCGCGCGGGTCAGCTCGTGCTTTTTGATGACGTTGTTCAGATAATCGTCCACCGCGGCGCAGCCGACGATGCCGGTCTGCGTCCTGTCGCCCATGATCTGCCGGTAGAGATACAGGCAGGGCTTGTCGTCCTCGACGCACACGCCTGCGCTTACAAGCCGGTCGAGATTCTCTCTGGCCTTCGCGTAGACCCGGTCGTCATAGAGATCGACCTCCGGCGGCAGATCGACCTCCGCCTTGTCCACGTGCAGGAAGTTCCACGGCTGCCCGGCGACCTCAGCGCGCGCCTCGTCGCTGTTCATCACGTCGTAGGGCAGCTCCGCCACCGCGGCGGCATATTCCGGCGTCGGGCGCACGGCCCGAAATGCTCTGATCACTGACATAACAGACTCCTTTTTTGCTTCTTTATGAGATATCGCCCCAGAGGAAATAGACCTCCTCCGGGCTGACGGCTTCGATGCCAGACACGCCTCTGCCGCAGACGAAATAGGTCGCGGTGGTGAAGACCGGGACCACATAGCCCTCGGACAGGATGCGCTGCTCGCAGTCCTGGTAGGCGACGAGCTTCTGCTCGTCGGTCATGCCGTCGGTGATGGCGGTAAACAGGCCGTCGTACGCCTTGTCATTCATGGAGACCGGATTGCCGGAGGAGCCGGAGAGGAACCGGCTGAACAGCTCCGCGTCGGAGAGCGAGCCCAGCGCGCAGGGCAGGAACGCGATCTGATAGTCGCCGTACTGCAGCTCGTCGAAGGCGTCCGCGGGCTCCACCGTTTTGGTCTTGACGTCGGTGCCGAAGACGCGCTGCCAGCGCTGACACTGCTTTTTGACGGTGTCCTCGAGCGCCGGAACGGTCAGCACCGTCAGCATCAGATCCGCGTCGAGGTCCTCGTTCGTGGCGACGGCCGCGCGGAAGTATTTGCCGGCGGTCTCATCGTCGGCCGCGATCTTTTCCGGCGAAAACTCGAAGTACGGATAGTCCGATTCGAGCAGCAGCCGGCTCGTCTTCCCCTCGGCGTCGTCGGGGATGGCGATATCGTTGACGTTCACGCTCACGGCGAAGGCAAGGCGCATATTCCGGTCCGCGAAGACGGGATCGGCCGCGTTGAACCAGAAGCCCCACAGCGCGCCGGAGACGCCCGTCACGGTGAAGCCGCGCTTGCGTCTGAGCGCCGCGGAATGGTCGGAATCCACATAGCCGGCGTCGTATTTGCCGTCCTTGAGCTTATCCTCCACGTCGGCCTGATCGCTGTTGTCGTAGAGCCAGACGCTGTACACCTTCGGCTTTTCCGCGCCCGTGTAGCGGTCGTTGCGGCGCATCTCGACGAACGTCTTCTCGTCGGGCAGCTGCCACACCAGGAACGGGCCGTTGCACAGCAGATAGCGCAGCGCCAGCCCGTACCGGCCGCGGCAGGCCTCGAAGAACGCCTGCTTGCACGGCGCGGCGTAGGCGCTCGACAGCGTCTGCAGCAGACCGGGGTCGGGCCGGATCAGCGTGATCTCCAGCGTGAAATCGTCCACCGCGCGCACGCCCAGCGTGTCCGGCGAAGCCTTGCCCGCGATGATCTCCGCGGCGCCCTTGACCGCCGTCAGGTTCTTCGCGCCGGCCGAGCCGGTCACCGGATCGACGCACCGCCGCAGACCGAAGACGTAATCGGCCGCTGTCACGCGCACGTCAAGATCCGCCGGCAGCGTGTCCAGCGACTCCTTCGACGTGTTCGTCAGGTACCAGACCGCATCCCGGCGCAGCTTGAAGGTATACGTTTTGCCGTCGGGCGAGACCGTATAGGAGTCCGCGCCCGCCGGGACCGCCGCGCCGTCCGGATCGCGGCGCATCAGCCCCTCGAAGCAATTGGACGCGACAATGCCGGCCCCGTCGCCCGAGGCCACCTGCGGATCGACGGAGGAAAACCCGTCCGCCACCGGATAGTATAAGCTGCGTTCCTCATCGTCCCCGCACCCGGCGAACAGCGCCGTGATCGACGCGAGCGCCAGCAGGAGCGACAGGATCCGTCGTATCGTTCGTTTCAATTGAGCATCCGTCCCATGGGATATGTATTCAGAGTATATTATAACAGACAGCCCCGCCTTTGGCAACTACTTTCAGCGGAAAATTCTCCCGCCGGACGCAAATTCATCCGCAGCGCGTACGCCGAAGTGCGCGATCTGCTGTATCAGGCAGTGGGGGATCCGCGCGAATTCGGAAGGCGGAATGCGGAATTTCGGGTCGCTTCGCTCCGGTTTGAAGTCTTGTGAAGCGGTAGGGACGGGCACGACCGTCCGGTGAACGGCGACCGCATACGCGCGGGAGTCGTTCACTGCAGCGATCGCAGGAACAAAAATAGTTGATGTGGTCTCACGGAAGGAAACACGGGACAATCTATATAACCCCCGGCTGCGTTTAAGGGATTCGGACGTGGCTGCGCCCCGTGCCCCATTTTACGGGCGGTCATGCCCGCCCCTGCACAGCATCCGCCCGGACTTTCTCATCTCACGACAAAAACACTTGCGGACTCGGAACCGTTCCGAGCCCGCCTTTATCACAGGCGGACGCAACAAAAGCGCCACCATCTCAACGATCAAAAAGATCTGCGACGGGCTTGACATCACCATACAGACGTTTTTCGAGGATCCCGTATTCTACGATCTGGATCAGGAGCTCAAATGACCGGACGGCGCGCGTCGTCCGGCCGTTTTTTACGCTCCCCGGGCGCGGCGGCGCGTTTGCGCCGTCAAAAGCCGTAATTTCATGCCCCGCGGGGCTTTTCTTTCCCGGGAAAACATG
>ONWP01000041.1 GCA_900321595.1 uncultured Eubacteriales bacterium | reverse complement strand
TCATCAGCCTGTCGAAGGATATCTATTACGGGACGGACGTGGCCTCCGTCGGCATCGCCTGTCACGAGGCGGGACACGCGGCGCAGCACGCGGAGAACTATATGCCCATCAAGGTGCGCAACGCGATCATCCCGGCCTGCAACATCGGCTCCTACGTCGGGATCCCCATCGCGCTTGTCGGCTATTTCCTGGGCTGGGAGCCGCTGATCATCGTGGGACTGGCGCTCTATTCGCTGATCGCGGTGTTCCAGCTGGTGACGCTGCCGGTGGAATTCGACGCGAGCGCCCGGGCGATGAAGATCATCAAGGCGGGCAATCTGCTCTATGATCAGGAGGTCTCCGGCGCGCGCAGCGTACTGACCGCGGCCGCGATGACATACGTGGCGTCGCTCGCCGTGACGCTGGCGAACCTGCTGCGCTTTATCCTGCTGTTCCTGGGCAAGCGAAGCAAATGACGGACGCCAGACAGGCGGCGCTGACTGTGCTGCTGCGCGTCGAACGGGAAAACGCCTATTCCAATCTGACTTTATCCGGTGAAACACAGCTGTCCGAACAGGATCGGGCGCTGTGCTACGCCATCGTCCTGAGCGTTCTGGAACGGAAACTGACGCTTGATTATCTGCTGTCGCAGCATCTGCGGCAGCCTATCCGCAAGCTGGAGCCGACTGTCCATACGGTCTTACGTATGGGCGCGGCTCAAATCTTGTTTATGGATCGGATCCCGGTGAGCGCCGCGGTGAATGAGAGCGTCAAGCTGGTCAAAAGGAACGGCGGCGCATATGCCGCCGGACTGGTCAACGCCGTACTGCGCAAGGTCGCTTCGACCGGTCTGCGCCTGCCGGAGGACGACGGACGCGATGAGACGCGCAGCGTACTCTATTCGTATCCGGCGGACGCGGCGGGGGCGTTGCGGCTCTGCTACGGCGCGCAGACGGCCGGGGAGATCATGGCGTCGAGCCTGGAGAAGCATCCGGTCTACGTGCGGCGCAATACGCTGTCCGGCAAAGCGCTGCCGGAAGGCTTTACGCCCGCGGCGTGGCCGGAGGCGTGCTTCGCCGCGTCTCCCGACGTCTTTTCGGACGAGGAAAGCGCGCTGCGCGCGGGCGCCTGCCACGTGCAGGACCGCGCGAGTCAACTGCTCTGCAGCGTCGCCGGCGCCCGGCCCGGGATGCGCGTGATCGACGTCTGCGCCGCGCCGGGCGGAAAGACGATGACGCTGGCGCAGCATATGCGAAACGAGGGACGGATCGTCGCCTGCGACATCCACGACCACCGGCTGGCGCTGATCCGGCAGAACGCCGAACGGCTCGGCGTCGCCATCGTGCAGACGCTGCGGCGAAACGCGGAGGAGCCGGACGACCTGCCGCCGGGTGATCTGGTGCTTTGCGACGTGCCCTGCAGCGGCATCGGCGACGCGGGCGCGAAGCCGGAGGTCAAGTACAAGCCCTACGCCGCGGTCGAGGGGCTGGCCGAGCTGCAGAAGCGGATCCTGTCGCGATCCGCGCGACTGGTCAGACCCGGCGGCCGGCTGATCTACTCCACCTGCTCGCTGTACCGGGCGGAAAACGCGGACGTGGTCAGCGCGTTCCTCGGGGAGAATCAGAGCTTTCACGCCGTCCCGGTCGCCGTACCGGATGAGAGCGCGGTCTTCCGCGACGATTGCGGCGTGACTGTGCTGCCCGGGAAGGGACAGTGCGACGGACTTTTTTTCTGTGTGATGGAGAGGGATCGAAATGGCTGACAAGCGGGACATCCGGTCGATGACGCCCGAGGAGCTGACGGAAGCTGTTACGGCGCTGGGCGAGAAAGCCTACCGGGCCGGACAGATCTTTCAGCGGCTGCACCGCGACTGCGTGACGTCCTTCGACGACATCACGACGATCTCCAAAGCGTTTCGGGGAATATTATCCAACAATTTTGAAATTTTTGCGGCGTCTATTGCAAAAAAGCTCGTATCGGAGTATGATAGTACTGTTAAGTATTTATTTCGACTGCACGACGGCGCGTACGTCGAATCTGTGGTCATGCGCTACAAATACGGACTGACCGTATGCGTTTCCACGCAGGTCGGCTGCAACATGGGCTGCCGGTTCTGCGCTTCGACGCTCGACGGCAAGCAGCGGGATCTGACGGCGTCGGAGATCCTCGCGCAGCTTTACGCGGCGCAGCGCGATCTGGGGGAGAGTATCTCGCATATCGTGCTGATGGGCATGGGCGAGCCGCTGGACAATTACGACAACGTGCTGCGGTTCCTGCGCCTCGTGACGGACGAACGCGGTCAGAATAAATCCATGCGCAATATCTCTCTGTCCACCTGCGGGATCGTGCCGAAGATGTACGCGCTGGCGGACGAGAACCTGGGGCTGACGCTTTCGGTAAGCCTGCACGCGCCGAACGACGAGATCCGGCAGAGGACGATGCCCGTCGCGAAACGGTGGTCGATCGAGGCGCTGCTGAAGGCGTGCCGCGACTACACGCAAAAAACCGGCAGGCGCATCAGCTTTGAATACGCCATGGTGGACGGGGTCAACGATTCCGACGCGTGCGCGTACGAGCTGGCCGACCGGCTGGCCGGTATGCTCTGTCACGTGAACCTGATCCCGGTCAATGAAGTCGCCGAGACCAGACTGCGGCGCAGCAAACGGGAGCGGATCGACCGGTTCCGGCGCATACTGGAACAAAAGCATATCAATGTGACCGTTCGACGGCATCTCGGGGCGGATATCAACGCGTCCTGCGGACAGCTTCGCCGGCAGACACAGAAGCAAGATCAGGAAACGGCGGCGACGCCGTAAACGCAAATGAACCGGCTTCGGCCGGAGCTGTGAGGTGATTTCGATCATGCAGATCTCATCCGGAACGGACGTCGGACGCGTCCGCGCGAACAATGAGGACGCCTTCGACGCAGGGTTTATGCCGGACGGCACGGCCTGGGCCGTCGTGTGCGACGGCATGGGCGGTCATGAGGGCGGCGAGGTCGCCAGCGCGATCGCCGTCGAGACCATTGTGAAGGCGATCAAGTCGGGCTATGAGACTGACATGGGGCTGAAACGCGCCCGGAACATGCTGGTCTACGGCTTTGAGCAGGCCAACGATCTCATACTGGAGAAGAGCGCCGCGGATGAGCGGCTCTCCGGCATGGGCTGTACGGTCGTGGCGGCTGTCATGACCGGCAGCGACGCGGTGATCGCGCATGTGGGCGACTCCCGCGCATACGGCGTGACGGATGGCGTGATGGTGCAGATCACGCGGGATCACTCATACGTACAGCAGCTGGTGGACGCCGGACTCATCACGCATGCGGACGCGCGCATCCATCCCCAGCGCAATATGATCACCCGCGCGCTCGGCGTCGGCCGGGATTTGATGGCCGATATCGACGTGTTCCCCATGGCGCAGGACAGCAAGCTGCTCCTGTGTACCGACGGGCTGTCCGGAATGGTGGACGACGCGTATCTGTGCGAGCGGCTGGACGCGCCGTTTGCGCCGGATTTGGCGGACAAGCTGATTGAAACGGCCAACGAGCGCGGCGGCACCGATAATATTACAGCGGTCGTCATCGCGCGATGATCTTTGGAGGACGAAATGGATAATTACACGGGAAAGATCCTGAATAACCGGTACCTGCTGGATAAGGTCATCGGCGTCGGCGGCATGGCTGTCGTCTATAAAGCGTATGACCGGGTGGACAGCAAGACCGTCGCGGTCAAGATCCTGAAGGACGAGTATTACGCGGACGCCTCTTTCCGCAAGCGCTTCCGCAACGAGTCTGTCACCGTATCGGTGCTCTCGCACCCGAACATCGTAAAGATCTACGACGTGAGCCTGGGGGACAAGCTCCAGTACATCGTCATGGAATATATCAACGGCATCACGCTCAAGCAGTATCTGACGCAGAAGAAAAGGCTGTCCTGGCAGGAGGCGTTTGACCTGACCGGGCAGATCCTGCAGGCGATGCGTCACGCCCATTCCCGCGGCGTTGTGCATCGCGACGTGAAACCGCAGAATATCATGCTGATCCCGAACAAGGACGGCAGACATACCGTCAAGGTCACGGATTTCGGCATCGCGCATTTCGAGGATCGTGAGGAATCCCGCACGGATAAGGACGTGATGGGCAGCGTTCGCTACGCGAGCCCGGAGCAGGTCAACGGCGATCACACGGACAAGAAGTCGGATATCTATTCCGTGGGCGTCGTCCTGTATGAGATGGTGACCGGGCAGCTGCCTTTTTCCTCCGGCAGCGCCGTCTCTGTCGCGCTGATGCAGCTCAACGAGCCGGTCAAGCCGCCGCGTCAGATCGTTCCCACGCTCCCGCTGGGCGCGGAGCAGATCATCATGCACGCGCTCAAAAAAAATCCGGAGGAGCGCTACGGCTCCGCGGAGGAGATGATCGCGGATATGGACGAGCTGATCCGCAACCCCACAAAAAGCTTCCGGGAGGATCATTCCCGGCTGAACGGACGCATCCCGATCCGCCGCAGACCGAACCAGTTCTCGCAGGGCAAGCCTGTC
>ONWP01000196.1 GCA_900321595.1 uncultured Eubacteriales bacterium | reverse complement strand
TCCGACGTGGACGTGCGCACGGCGCTGAACGCCGGCCTTGACTGCGTCGGCGTGCTGTGGGGCTTTCGCGACCGGCAGCTGCTGCTCGATACCGGAGCGAAATACATCGCCGCCGTGCCGGATGACGTGCTGCGCGTCGCGGAAAAACACGGCTGATCGGCTTTTTCCGCAAAATGACTTGATTTTCCTGTCGAATCATGGCATAATAAACAAGAGTATCTATTACGGGAGACTGTTTGCCGCATGAGAGTGATCACCGGGCTTGCCCGCGGACGCCGTCTGATCTCTCCGGACGGGGAGGCTGTCCGGCCGACCGCCGACAAGGTCAAGGAGGCCATATTCAGTTCGATCCAGTTTGACGTCGAGGGACGGCAGGTGTTGGATCTGTTTGCCGGTTCCGGGCAGCTGGGCATCGAGGCCATCAGCCGCGGCGCCCGCTTCGCGCAGTTTGTGGACCTGAGCCGCGTGAGCTGTCAGCTGGTCAAAAAGAATCTGGCGCTGTGCGGCTTTGAGGACAAAGCCGGCATCGCCAACACCGAGGCCGTCTCCTTCCTGCGCACGACGCGGCAGAAATACGGGGTCGTGTTCCTCGACCCGCCCTACGGCAAGGGGCTCGTCGAACGGGCGCTCGCCTATGTGCCGGATGTGCTTGAGCCCGGCGGCGTCGTGGTCTGTGAGACGGCGTGGGATGAAGTCCTGCCGGAAACGGTCGGCGCGCTGCGGCTGGCAAAGAATACGAAATATGCCAAGACGCGGCTCTATATCTACAGAAGCGAGGACGCGCAGCCATGAGCAGGATCGCCATTTATCCGGGCAGCTTTGACCCCATCACCAACGGACACATCGACATCATCACCCGGGCGTCGAAGATGTTTGACGAGCTGATCCTTCTGGTCTGCTTCAATCCGCTCAAGCGCGGCGGCTCGTTCACCCCGGAGGAGCGCATCGACCTGATCCACCGCTGCGTGGATCTGCCCAACGTCAGGGTCGACCGCTGCGACGGGCTCGTCGCCGATTACGCGTCGCAGGTCGGCGCGTGCGCGCTGGTCAAGGGACTGCGCGCCGTATCCGATTTTGAGGACGAATTTCAGCAGGCGCTGATCAACAAGCACCTCGCGCCGGACGTGGAGACACTGTTCATGGTCGCCAACAGCGAATACATGTACCTCTCCTCCAGCGCCGTGCGGCAGGTCAGCTTTTTCGGGGGCGATGTGAGCACCTTTGTCCCGGAATCGATCCTGTCTCTCGTGGAAAAGAAACTGAAACGCATTATCGAATCACAAACCTGAATTCTTACAGGAGGTTATATATATGGCAGAGAACAAAGCGGTCGGATATGAATCCATGCTTGACGACATGAACGCGATCATTACGGAAGCCAAGCCGGGTATGCGCGGTTATGTGAAACTGGATCTGGATCGGCTGTCGTCGCTGATTTTTGAAATGCGCACGACCATTCCGGATCAGATCCTGCAGGCCAGACGCATTGCCACAGAGCGCGTGAGCATCATCCAGAACGCGCAGACGAAGGCCAACACCATGGTGCAGACGGCGCAGGAGAACGCCGACGCGATCGTGGCGGACGCGCAGAAGCAGGCGGAGGAAATGATCGAGCAGGATCAGATCACTCGCGGCGCCCGCATCAAAGCCGATACCATCCTCGCGGACGCCAAGAAGACGGCCGATCAGATCACCACACAGGCGCAGGGCGATGCCGCGAAGCTGATCAGCAAGACTGAAAAGTGGTGCAACGACCTGCAGCGCAGCACCCGTCAGTATGTGGCGGAGACCATGAACGGCATGCACACCTTCCTGAACCAGACGGCCGACGGGTTCGGCGAGGTCTTCGACGGCGTGATGCATCGCGTCTCCGAAGCCATTGCGGATTCCGACGAGATGATCAACCGGATGCGCAACCACAACCTGATGGAGGATATTTACGCGGCGCAGCCCATTGATGACGAAGAGGGCTGACTTTCACATCGGCGGATCGCATCCTGCTGCGGTAGGGTGCGTTTTCGTCTGTCGGGATCGGAAGATCCCGGGAGGGGCATAGTATGCAGAAACGATATCTTGAGGTGGGACAGATCGTCTCCACCCACGGCGTGCGCGGCGAGGTGCGCGTACAGCCCTGGTGCGACGACGTGGCGTTTATGAAGCACTTCCGGACGCTTTACCGGAGCGGCGACGGAACGCGCCCCGTCCGGGTGCAGTCCTGCAGGGAGCACGGGCGCGTGGCGATCCTGAAGCTCGAGGGCGTCGATACGCCGGAGCAGGGCCAGCTGCTGCGCGGCCAGGTGCTCTGGTGCGACCGGGAGGACGCGCCGCCGGTGGACGGCTGGTATATCCAGGATCTGCTCGGCTGCCGCGTGATCGACGCGGATGACGACGAAGTGCAGTACGGCACGCTGACGGACGTCTTTTCGACCGGCGCCAACGACGTCTGGACGGTGACGGACGCCGCGGGGAAGGAATACCTTCTCCCGGTCATCGACGACGTGGTGCGCGGCGTGGACGTCGCGGCGGGCGTCGTGCGCATCACGCCGCTGAAGGGGATCTTTGACGCATGAGAATCGACATCATGACGCTGTTTCCGGATATGTGCCGGACAGTCTATACGGAGAGCATCATCGGCAGAGCCGTGGAGGCGGGCTGTCTGGAGATCTATTCCCGCTATATCCGGGATTATACGCTGGACAAGCACGGCAGGTGCGACGACCGTCCGTACGGCGGCGGGTTCGGCATGGTCATGCAGGCGCAGCCGATCTACGACTGCTATGAAGCGCTCTGCGGCGATCTGGGCAAGCGGCCGCACTGCATCTTCATGAGCCCGCAGGGCGCCGTGCTGACCCAGCAGCGCGTCAAGGAGCTGGCGCAGCTCGACAATATCGCGATCCTGTGCGGACACTATGAGGGCGTGGATCAGCGCGTGCTCGACGCCATCGTGGACGAGGAGATCTCCATCGGCGACTATGTGCTCACCGGCGGCGAGCTGCCGGCGCTGGTGCTCGCGGACGCTGTCGCCCGGATGCTGCCGGGCGTGCTGGCGTCGGATGAGGCCAAGGAGCGCGAGAGCCATTACGACGGGCTGCTGGAGCATCCGCAGTATTCCATGCCGCAGGTCTTCCTGGGGCAGGAGGTGCCGCAGGTCCTGCTCTCCGGACACCACGCGAACATCGATAAATGGAAGCTTGAACAGTCGTTAAAACGCACAAAGGAGAAAAGGCCGGACCTCTACGAGGCATGGCTGAAACGCCAAAATGACTGATTTTCTCGTCAAATTGTTCAAAAATCCTTCGATTTTTTGTGTTCTTTTCCCAAAATGAAAGTGGAAACATGGTAAAAATCCACAAAGTTTTTTCCCCCTTACAGGCAAGCTTTAGGATTTCGTCCGAATCTAAAAAGTTTGTCGAAAACGCCGATTTTTTGCGATTGACCTAAATAACAGATGTGGTATAATGTTAGCGAAGATATGAAAATGAATGACGGGGAGAAATCGCCTTATGTGTTTTAAAGATGTCGTTGTAGAGAATCAGGTCGGACTGCACGCGCGTCCCGCAACCTTTTTCATTCAGAAGGCCAACGAGTTCAAGTCTTCCATCTGGGTCGAGAAGGAAGAGCGCAGAGCTAACGCGAAGAGCCTGCTGGGCGTCCTTTCTCTGGGGATCATGGGCGGCACGCAGATCAAGATCATCGCCGGCGGCGTTGACGAGCAGGAAGCTGTCGCGGCGCTGTCGAAGCTTGTGGAGACCGGCTTCGCGGAGTAATTCAAACGCACAAACAATCCGACCGGCACACCCGTTCAGGTGTGCCGATTTGCGCTGTTTACGGGAGGTGAGACGAGATGGATGAACGACTGCGGCGGCTGCGCGAAAAGGCCATGCGGCTGCCCCTGACGCCGGGCGTGTACATCATGAAGAACGCCGCCGGCGACATCATTTATATCGGCAAGGCGAAGGCGCTCAAAAACCGGGTCAGCCAGTATTTCGGCTCACAGAACAAGCACCCGATCAAGGTGCGCCGCATGGTGGAGCATGTGGCGGACTTCGACTATATCCTCGTGGGCAGCGAGTTCGAGGCGCTGGTGCTCGAGTGCAGCCTCATCAAGCAGCACACGCCCAAATACAACATCCTGCTCAAGGACGACAAGGGCTACACCTATATCAAGGTGCTCGGCGACACCTGGAAGAATCTGTCCGTCGTGCACCAGAAGGCCGACGACGGCGCCGAATACATCGGGCCGTACATGAGCATTGACAACGTCTACAAGGCGGTGGACGAGGCCAGACGCATCTTCCGTCTGCCGAACTGCGCGAAGGTCTTTCCGCGGGATATCCGCTCCGCCAGACCCTGTCTGAACTACTACATCGGCCTGTGCGCGGCGCCCTGCGCCGGAAAAACGACCATGGAGGCGCACAACGCGGCTGTGGAAAACGCGCTGCGGCTCATCCGCGGCGGCTCCGAGGCGATGATCCGTCAGCTGAAGGCGGAGATGGAGCAGGCCAGCGAAAATCTGGAGTTTGAGAAGGCGGCCGCGCTGCGCGACGCCATCAAGGGCATCAGCAAGACCCGCGAGAAGCAGGCCGTCTATTCCAACCATATCAAGCGGCAGGACGTGTTTGCCGTGGCGGAGACCGCGGACAAGCTCTGCCTGTCGGTGTTCCGCTTCGACGACGGCCGACTGACCGACAGCGAATGGTTCATCGGCGAGGACGTGGGCGAGCTGCCGGCCGTGCGGGGCAGCATGATCGCCGACTATTACGCCATGCGCGGCAACATCCCCCATGACGTCTGCGTGGACGGCGAGGTAGAGGACGCGGAGGCGCTGACGCAGCTGCTGGCGGAGACCCGCGGCGGCCCCGTGCGCGTCTACGTGCCGGAACGGGGCGAAAACCGCGCGCTGGCGGAGCTGTGCCGCGCCAACGCGGCGGAGAAGCTGGCGCAGCGGCTGGGACGCAAGGGCAGAGAGATGGAGGCGCTGCAGGAGCTGCAGGAGCTGCTGGGACTGCCGAGGCTGCCCGATTACATCGAATCCTACGATATTTCCCACACCGACGGGCAGGACAACGTGGCCGGCATGGTCGTCTTCTTCGAGGGCAAGCCGCTCAAAAGCGCCTATCGCCGCTTTGCCGTCAAGGGCTTCACCGGGCAGGACGACTACCGCTCCATGGCCGAGGTGCTGTCCCGGCGGTTCAACGAGTACCTGACGCGCCGGGAGGCGGGCGAGACGGAGGGCTTTGCCCGCAAGCCGGATCTCATCCTGCTCGACGGCGGCAAGGGACAGGTCAACGCCGTCGCGCCGGTTCTGGAATCGCTGGGACTCGGCGATATTCCGCTGTTCGGCATGGTGAAGGACTCCAAGCACCGCACCCGCGCCATCGCGACAGGGGGCGGCGAGATCGCCGTCAGCGACCGCCGCACGGCGTTTACGCTGCTGGGCAATCTGCAGGAGGAGGTCCACCGCTACAGCATCGCCTACCACCGGCAAAAACAGAAAAAGTCCATGCTGCATCTGACGCTGACCGAGGTGCCGGGCGTGGGCAGCGCGAAGGCGAAATCGCTGCTGGATCACTTCGGCACGGTGAATAAGGTCAGACAGGCGACTGAGGCTGAGCTGGCGCAGGCGCCCGGCGTCGGGCCGGAGCTGGCGCGCAAGGTCTATGCGTTTTATCACGGGGAGGGCGAGTGATGCGGCTGGACGCTTTTCTGTCATCGCAGCTGGGGCTGACGCGCAGCGAAGCCTCCGCGGCGATCCGGGGCGGCGGCGTCACCGTCGGCGGTAAACCCGTGAAAAAAGCGGGGACGCAGATCGATCCGCAGCGGGATCCGGTCTGTCTCGCCGGTGCGCGGGTCAGTTATCAGCCCTTCGTGTATCTGATGCTGAACAAGCCGGCCGGCGTGGTTTCCGCCACGCGGGACCGCGGCGCGACGGTGCTCGACCTCGTCCCGCCGGAATACGCCCATCGGGATCTGTTCCCGGCCGG
>ONWP01000111.1 GCA_900321595.1 uncultured Eubacteriales bacterium | reverse complement strand
GGCATCGCAGACGCGACCTTCCTGCTGACCGGCGGCTATAAAACCCTGACAAAGAAAGAGGTCGTCGAGATCCTGAAGGAAAGCCTCGAAACGTAAGATTCGACAATACGACGGAGCGCATGAAAAACCAAACCCGCCGGGACGGCTTGCCTGCGGCGGGTCTATTTATATGCGGTTCCGGGGCTGTTTCATCCGCAGTAAACGCGGATCGCCTCGGCCGCAAAGGCAGCCGTCCCCTCGCCGCCGGCGCGATCGATATTTTCGGCAAACGCGCTGTCGGAGACGTACAGTCTGCCCAGCCCGGACAGGATCTCATTCGTACAGGGGTAAAAATGCGCGGTGATGTACTCCTGCAAGAGCCGCACCTGCGCCTGCGCCTCCGGATCGGCCGCGGCCTTTTGCCGCAGCGCGCCGAAGCCGGCGAAAACCGCCGTCAAGCCCTCCCCGGCTGACCGCAATTCTCCGGCGCTGAGGTTTCCGGTCTTTTGTTCGAATGCCCGGAAGGCGTCCGTGCCGCCCCACCGGGCCCTCGCCTCGGCTGCGAAATCATTCATCTCTTTTGTGTATTCCGCGCAATCGATTTCTTTTCCGCGCATTGCAAACGCTCCTTTCAGTTTATGCTTTTATTATAGTATACCGCCGTCGGTGATGCAATACCCGGGGAAGTGTGTCTGCGGAGATGAAAAACGATCTTTTTCTGGACTTTTTGCCGCCGGAATCGTATACTGTATACGAAACACGCGCCGCGCTTGTCCGCGTCACGCGGCGGCTTCTGTATCAAAATCCATCTGCGACCGGAGGCGTTTTCCATGGCTGCGCACAAAATCCACGTCGGCTTCGGCTTTCACGTCAACTGCTATCACTCCTACCGCGGCGACACGCCGGACGAGAAGGGCTTCGGCTCTGACATCCGCATCATCCGGCAGATCATCCGGGAGCTGGACCGCTGCAACGCGGACGGGATCCCGGTGAAGGGCACCTGGGACTGCGAAAACTTCTTCTCGCTGGAGCGGATCCTGCCGCAATACGCGCCGGACATCGTGGACGGCATGCGCCGCCGCATGCGGGAAAACGGCGACGAGCAGATCATCATGGGCTGGTCCAACGGCGCCCTGGGCGCGATGGACGAAAAGGAGCTGACATCTTCCGTCGCGCTGGCGGAAACGAATCCCGCGGGCTCCGGGCTGGTCGACCTGTTCGGGGACTGCGCGCGCATCGTCCGTCCGCAGGAGATGATGTTCTCGCCGCCGCAGATCCGCGTCTACAACAAGCTGGGCGTCAGGGCGCTCTGCCTGTATTACTCGTGCGTGCCCTTCGACGCGTTCCGGACGCTGATCCCGCCGCTGCCGGACAGTCTCGCGTTCCGTCCGCTCTCCTATGAATATCAAGGGGAGACGCTGACGGTCATCCCCACCTACTCCAATGCGGACGTGTGCGACGCGGGCTGTCTGCGGGCGTGGGTCAGAGATCTGCGCCGGACGCAGCTGCGCGAACAGGTGGACGACGATCTGTTTCTCTTTATCAATATGGACGCGGACGCGATCTTCTGGGAAAGCCTCGATCTGCCGCTGATCGGCAGCCGTCTCGCCAACACGGACGGCATCCGGGGACTTGCGCGGGAGATCGCGGATCTGGATTACGTGGTCTTCGATACGCCCGGCGCGTTTCTGGCGCGTCACGCCCCGGCCGGGACGATCCGGTTCACGGAGGACACCGCGGACGGGAATTTTACCGGCTACGCCTCCTGGGCGGAAAAGCCCTTCAACCGGAAGATCTGGACCGCCGTGGAGCGCGGCAGACTTGCCGAAAAGGTCTTCCCGGACGACGCGGCGTTCCTCGACCGGCTGAAGCTGCTTTCCACCACGCATTTCGGTCTGGCGACGCCGGTGCTGAACATCGCGCGGGAGCGCACGGCGAACGAGCTGGCTGCGCGCGTCTGCGACGCGGCGCTGCGCGTAGACGGGCCGCTGACGCTGCACAACGTCACCGGAACGACGCTGCAGTGCGTACAGCTCGCCTGCCGGTCGGATCCGGGCGACGTTTCGCGCATCGAGCTGCAGGCGGAGGGACTGCTGGCGTACACGCTGATCCCCATGGACGACAGACGCGGCAGCGTCTATGCGATGCTGCGCTTCGACCGCGTGCGCGATACCTATCCGCTGACCGTGCGTCTGCGATCCGGCGACGCGCCGAAGCGGCGGCAGGGGCTGACGCTGACCGCCGGCGACGCGCATATGCGCTTCTCCCGGCAGGGCAGGATCGTCTCCCTGACCTGCGGCGGCAGACAGCCGGGCGGTGAGGACTTTCTGCAGTCCTACCTCACCTACGGAAAGAAACGGTACGACTTCATCCCGAAGCGCGTTTTCCCCGGGGAGATCGCGGGCGGCAGCTGCGTCAGCGTCGCCGGAGAGATCGCGCTCCCCGGCGCGCTGCGGCAGGGCGACTACCGCTTTGACTTCTTCACCTCGGACGCGGCGGAGGGGATCTTCGTCCGCACGCAGGTGCGTTACCCCTATACGCGGGAGACGGACGCGATCTCCACGGAAAACTCCACCCTCGGCCGTTATACGGATACGCGCTGGCAGGAGGCCGCGCCCTTCTGTCTGTCCCCGCGACAGACGGGCGGCGTCACCGTCGTCAAGCGGAATTTCCTCGGGTGTTTCTCCGCGTTCCCGGTCGCCGATTTCGGCGAGGCGGACGCGAAAAACCGGACGCTCGCGTCCTTCAACAACCAGCTTACCGCCGGCGCGGTCGGGCTCACGGACGGGCAGACCGGCCTGATGCTGTGCTTTGCCCGGAGCGTGCTCGCCTCCATGGCGGCGTGTCCCATGCGGCTCGAGGCGGACGGCCGGGTGCGCATGAATCCCTTCGGCACCTTCACCGGACCGCAGCGTCACCATCCGAACCGCTCCGGCGACAGGATCCCCCGAACCTACACGCTGATCGCGCCGCAGGGAAAGAGCCTCGCGCCCGCCTACAACGGCAGTGCGGAGACGGCGATGCTGTGCCTGCGCCCCTTCACAGGCGAGCTTCCGCCGCAGGCGGCGCGCGAGGAGATGACGGCCTTTGCCGACGGCGCGTACGCCGCGGGAGACGGCGGTCTGCTGACGCCGTTTTCCGGCGACAACGTGACCGTCAGCGCGCCGGAAAATACCGGCGACAGCGTCAGGATGCGTTCGCCGCTGGTCACAGGGCTGCGCGGGAATCTTGGCGCGTATCTGGTGCGCGGCGTCCGGGCGATCGCCTATATCGCCCGGCGGCAGCGCGAAAGCAGAAAACCCTGACCTGCAGAGACGAAAAGCCCCGTGAACGCGCGCGCACGGGGTTATTTTTTTTGCGCACTGTTGTTTTTGCGCGAGGAACGTGAAACCGCGCAGGCCGCTGTCGAGCAGGCTGGAATTGTCCGTCCGCGCCGCGGCGCAGGAAGCCTCCTGTATTTCAGAATTTAAAACTGTCACTCGTTCTGTCTCTCGTTAAAACGGGCGGCGGTGTGGTGGTTATACGCAGAAATACCGCAAATCCGGAAATGATCGCCGATCCGGTCGATTCTCTCTCCGATCTTTTCATGTTTGACGAATCCAAAAACCGAGACTCGCCATTTCAAGTGAATCCCGGCTTTCTTGAAGCTGTTTTTTTAAGCCCCTTCTTTTTCGGCGGAAAGACCGATCTCAAACGCGCACCGCTGCACGAGCTTCGGGTAGAAATGCAATCCGTTCAGGGCGTTGTTTCACCTCCGGGTAACTGTTTCTTTACGCTGCGCCAAAGCCCGTTTTCCGTCGTCGTCCGTTCATATTGCGCCGCCAGCGGGTGTTTGT
>ONWP01000342.1 GCA_900321595.1 uncultured Eubacteriales bacterium | reverse complement strand
CTTGGGAAACTGCTCCTTGCGGATGCGACCGCCCAGCGCCCGAACCTTTTCGATCAGGTGCTCGTAGCCGCGCTCCACCCGGTAGATATTGCCGATGCGCGTTTTTCCCTCGCAGGAGAGCCCGGCGATGACGAGCGCCGCGCCCGCGCGCAGGTCGTCCGCCTGTACCGGCGCGGCGTAAAAGCGTTCCACGCCGGTCACAAAGGCCGCCTTGCCCTCGACGCGGATGTCCGCGCCCATGCGCAGCAGCTGATCCACGTAGCGGAAGCGGTTCGTCCAGACGCCCTCCGTGATGATGCAGCTGCCGCGGCTCATAGCCATCAGCGTGGTCATCTGCGGCTGCATATCCGTGGGAAAGCCCGGATAGGGCATCGCCCGGAAGCCGACCGCGCTGCCCCGCCTGTTCGCGATGACCTGCACGGTGTCCTCCGTCTCATTGACGGTGAAGCCGCACTCGCGCAGCTTGATCGCGACGGATTCCAGATGCCGCGGCGTGACGCCGGTGAGCGTCACGTTGCCCAGCGTCGCGGCGGCCGCGACCATGTAGGTGCCCGCCTCGATCTGATCGGGGATCACGGTGTACTCCGGGAAGCCGTGCAGCTCCTTGACGCCGCGGATGCGGATGGAGTCCGTCCCCGCGCCGTAGACCTTCGCGCCCATGAGCATGAGCATATTCGCCAGATCCACCACGTGCGGCTCTCTGGCGGCGTTTTCGATGATGGTCATGCCGTCGGCCTTGACGGCGGCCAGCATCATATTGATGGTCGCGCCGACGCTGACCTGCTCGAGGCAGTAGAGGCAGCCCTGCAGGCGCGCGCACTCCGCCCGGATGGAGCCCTGCTCCTCCGTGACGGCGGCGCCCAGCTTGCGCAGCCCCTTCAGATGATAGTCGAAGGGCCGGTTGCCGCCGAAGTTGCAGCCGCCGGGCACCGCCACGTAAGCGTGCCCGAAACGCCCCATCAGCGCCCCGAGGAAGTAGTAGGACGCGCGGCATTTGCTGCTGATCTCATAGTCGATGACGTCGGAGTTGACGCCGCGGGAATCGACGTACAGCGTGTTTTCCGCCGCGTCGAATTTCACCGTCGCGCCCAGGCTCTCGAGGATCTCGAGCATGACCCACACGTCGCCGATATCCGGCACGTTGCGCAGGACGAATTCCTCCGGCGTGAGCACCGTCGCCGCGATCAGCGCGAGGACGCTGTTTTTCGCGCCGCTGATGGGGATCTCGCCCCGCAGCGGCACACCGCCCTCTATCACATAACGATCTTCATATTCCATGGTATCCCGTTCCCGGTTATTTCAGATTGATCTTTGTATCGTTGAGCTGCACCGTCAGGATGTAGATGAAGACGGTGACGAGCGCCTTGAAGTACACGCCGGTGAAGCCGATGGCCTGGCCGCCCGCCCACTGGCACTCCTGAATGACGTCCGGATCCACCGCCATGGAGACGGCGCCCTCGGCGCTGATGAGCAGCGTGATGTCGCAGATCTGCGACAGCCCCCACGCCGCCGCCTGCACCAGACCGAGCGTGATCGCCAGATACACGATGATGCCGAAGCCGCCCAGCTTGTTGAAAGGCCGGATGTTGGCGATGGTGATGGCGAACAGCACGAACATCACGAAGATGATCATGTTGAAGAAGCTTACGAACGCCTGCGCGGCCAGATACTTCTGATAGACGACCTCCGCGCCCAGTCCCATGGTCTGGGCGAAGCCGTAGATCATTTCGTACATCTGGGCGCCTTCCTCGCTCTCGACCGCCCAGTAGAAATAGACGCCGATGACGGAGACCACGATCAGGCCGTAGCTCAAAAACAGCCAGAAGCTCGACGTGAGCCATTTGGAGAAGATGATCGACGACGTGCGCACCGGCAGCGTCTGGGTCAGGTACCCCTCCCGCCGGAACAGGCTGCGGTTCGCGCCGAAGATGACCTGCACGAACGTCACGACCAGACACACCGCCGCGATGACGATCAGCGCCAGCGACAGCAGGAATTTGATGATCATGCCGGTTTTGAGGAAGGCGGTGATGAGCAGGGCGATGACCGCGATGCCGGCGGCCAGATAGATGCTGCCCACCGCCGAGGCGCAGGCCTTCAGATCATGCTTAATCAGTTTCCCAGTCATTCCCGATCACCTCCTTGAAGATCTGCTCCAGCGATTTGCCGGTGCTGCGCAGGTTGTCGATGCCGGTGTTCACCAGCACCTGACCGTGCCCCAGCATGAGGATATAGTCAAAACAGGATTCCAGATCGTTGACCATGTGCGTGGACAGGATCAGCGTGGACTTTTCCGCGTAGTTCTCCATGATGATGTTCAGGATCGCCTCTCTGGCGGCCGGGTCGACGCCGCCCAGAGGCTCGTCGAGCAGGTAGAGCTGCGCCGCGCGGGACATGACCAGCAGCAGCTGCACCTTTTCCTGCATGCCCTTGGACATGGTCTTGATCTTCTGCTTCGGGTCCAGATTGAACCGCTGGACGAATTCCATGGCCTTGTTCCGGTCGAAGTCCGAGAAGAAGTCGTTGAAGTAGTCGACGGCGTCCACGGTGCGGAATCGTTCGGACAGATAGGTCTGATCCGGCAGGAAGGCCGTCGTCGCCTTGGTGACCGGTCCGGGCGGGTTGCCGCCGATGAGGATCGTGCCGTCGTAGTCGTGGATGACGCCGGCCAGGATCTTGATCAGCGTGGTCTTGCCGCAGCCGTTGGGGCCCAGCAGACCGACGATCTTTCCCGCGGGGATGTCAAAGGAGACGTTCTCAAGCACGTTGTGGCTGCGGACGTAGGATTTTGTCAGATTGCGGACCTTGACCGCGAATTCACGCTCCATGACCGATCACTCCAGCGCCTCGCGGATCTTGCGCTCCAGCGCCCGGACCGCCTCCTGGCCCTCGATGCGCGTCTGGCGCAGCAGCTCGTCGTACTCGGCGACGCATTCGCGCAGCAGCTCGGTCTTCTCGGGCTTCTCATTCGTCTCGATGAGCGCCTTCGCCTTCTTGATGAGGTCGTATTTGAGCGCGCGGATGTTCCGTGTGCCGTTGAAGCGGGGGAACGTATCGAAGGAGATGTCGCCCTCCACGATGATATTGCGCACCAGCGACAGCGCCACGTCGTTCCAGGCGATGTCGTCGTGCCGCAGGTCGTAGAAGAACCACGTCCTGTCGGGGAACGCGCAGGTGGAGGCGTCGCAGTTGCCGTCCGGAGAGACCAGCTCGCCCTGAGCGTCGAGCTTCTCGTCCGGCGCGGCGCAGGTCGCGCCCATGGAGGCCGAGACCGTGTCGATGACGCAGTCGGAGGAGGTCATATAGCTGTGGACGGCCTGAAGCAGCTGCCGGTTGTAGCCGCACAGCTGATAGAATTCGACGCCCTCGTCCGCCAGCGCCTTCGCGGTGTCGGCGAAGCCCTCGGTGTACGCGCCCAGCGCGCGCACGTCCGCCTCAATGGCGCCAACGCGGGAAGCCTGCTTGGCCAGCGCGTCGTCCAGCCGCGCGCAGGGGACGCTCGCCCACAGCATCGTCGAGGCGCCCAGCGCGTCCAGAAGCGCGGCGAAGCACTTGTCGATGACGGCGCGCAGCACCGGCTCGGGGATGGTCTTGACCAGCGGCAGCGCGGCCTCGACCTTCGCGCCGCCGATGCCCAGCTTGCGCACCAGCTCCGCGGGGTCGTCCGTGTAGAGCTTGCCCTCGAAGACGTCGCCCGCGATGGAGGTGCCGTCCAGGGCCGCGACCACGTTGACGATCTTCGCGACGCGCTTTTCGGCGGCGTGGCGCATCAGGTAGGCGCGCAGTACGCAGGCGCCCAGGCTGACGGCGATCAGGTTCACCTTTTCGGCGCCGGTGTCCGCGAGCGCCTGTTCGATCAGCGCGGACAGGTCCTCCGCCGTGTCGAACACGTTCCCGAAGGGATTGTACGCGAAATAGTAGAGCTTGTCTTCGCCCAGCACCTCGCCCAGCTCCTCCATGGGCACCATCTTGTAGACGAAGCGCTTCTCCCCGTCCGTCATGGCGGAGAGCGCGCCGAAGGGCGACGCCTGCACCTGATTGATGGGCCGGCCCTCGCGGGACACGGCGGCGGGCGCGAGCGTCTTGCGGACGATATCGGCGCACTTGTCGGAGAAGCCGTTGTCCTTGCGGAAGATCATCATCTTCATCAGAGACTTCTTCACGTCGTCGAGGATGCCCTTGAAGTCGATGTCGATCGGCCAGATCGAGCCGTTGACGTTGCCGGCGGCGTCCACGGTCTTGACGCGGGACTGCCCGATGCCGGGTATGATAATGGTCGGATACATCGCCATAATATGCCTCCAAAGATATAGATATTCTTTATAAGTTTACCACTTATCCGCGCATATTGCAAGATGGATTTGCGAAAAAGGCTTCGCCGGGGCGAAGCCTTTTTCAGAATGCGGAATTCGGATTTCGGAATTCGGAATTTCGGGTCGCTTCGCGCCGGTTGGAAGACGCGCTTCGCGTTTCAATACGTTTATTCCCCGAAGATCTCCCCGATCCTGTCCGCGAGCGTCCCGTCCTTGGCGTAGGGCAGCGCGTCGCACAGCTTGAAATTGTGCTTTGTGATCCGGGCGTCCTGATCGAAGCCCAATATGAAGTTCGTCGCGATCCGGTAGATGATCTCGGTCGGCGCGAGGCCGTAGACCTGATGCGCGAAGATATGCGCGAGCCGGTCGTTCCGGTCGGGGAAAAGCGCGCGCATTCTCGGCGACCGGTAGAGCCGCGTGACGATCTCGGCGATGTAGAGACCCGATTTCATGTAGAGGTCGGCGAAGGTCTTGTCCGGGTCGTCGAAGCAGCCGGGGTTTTCCTGTTCGAGCAGGTCGACCATCTGCCGGACGACCTTTTTCGGCGTGAAGATCTGATTCGTGCGCTGCGGCGGGATGTAGTCGAAGATGTCCTCCTCGCTGTTCTCGTCGAAGTAGTTTGCGAGGTTGAGGCGCAGCCGCATGAATTCGCGCACCGAGTCGTCAAAGACCACCGGGTCGAAAAGATTCCCCGGGAAGTGCTGCGTCTCACCGTTTTCGTCCACGTAGTCGTATCCGTCGCGCAGCGCGCGGAACTGGTCGAGCGTGATGCTCGTCACCTCCTTGAAAACCGCGTCCGGGATGATCCGGTCGAAGTTTTCGAGGCGCGTTTCGCTGTCGCCGTAGGCCATCAGGAAGGACGGGATCGTCCGGCAGAAGCCCCGCAGGTGGTCGCGCGCGCTGTCCTCGACGCTGTTGCGCTTGCGCTCGTCCTGCCGCGTCTCGACGGCCTCGATCGCCGTTTCCTGCGACGCGGCGACGAATTGCTCCACCGTCGCGGTGATGGTCTCATGGAGTTCGATGGCGCTTTCCTGCTTTTTGCGCTCGTAGTCCAGGTCGACCTGCCGTCTGTCCTGCGCCGTATTCGCCTTTGCCAGCGCATCGCGCTTCTCAGCCTCGATCTCGGCCTGACGGATGTTGTGGTCGGTCAGCACCCTGCCGATGGCGCGGTCGGCGTCCGCCGTGAGCCGGGAGCGGATCTGCTGCTCGTCCCGGCGCGTCATCTCGCCGCCGTAGTGGGCTTTTGTGTCCTCGATGACCTTTTTGATCGCGCTGTCGCGCACGCTCTGTCTGAGTTTTTCCGCGTCCGCTTCCGTCTTTTTGCCGGGTTTTGCGGTCACCTCGCTGATGGCG
>ONWP01000107.1 GCA_900321595.1 uncultured Eubacteriales bacterium | reverse complement strand
TCAACATATCGTGACGCATATGTTGTATCGTGATTGAGGAAATCGTCCACGCCTCGGCGCATTCCGTCGAGCATTTCAAGCGCGGCATTTGTCGGCAGCTCTGGTGTAAGGTGCATATAATTGCTGTGTATAAAAAAGACCTGTCAATAAGATATTGACGCGTTTAGGTTCTCAAACAAAGAAGATCGCTGTTGCGAAGACTGACATAATGTGTTATACTGATTATATGAAAGCTTAACGGGGGTGTTCTGCATGAAGATCGGGCGTATTCGGAACGCATTCGCCGTGCTTATGGCGATTCTGATCGCATCGGCTGCGACGCCCCTCGCGGCTTTTGCAGAAGGTGAGACCGGACACGAGCACGTCCCGTCCGGGGTGCCCGTGTGGAGCTGGTCCGGCGATGATACCGCCTGTGTCGCCGTGTTCGTCTGCGACACGTGCGGAGAGCCTTTCGAGCTGGAAGCGGAAGTCACAAAGGAATGGATGGGGGAAGGCCCGGACCGAAACGGGGGCGGCCGGTATTACTTCACTGCTGCCGTCACTGTAAACGGGGAGTCGTTCTTCGATTACTCGCCCGTCCACGTGACCGAGGACTACCGGGCGCCGAACCCCTGCCCCCGGGACGGGATCGACCACGGCGACTCCTTTGCCGGGCGGCTGCTCCGCTTCCTGCACGGGATCCTGTACGCGCTTGAACATCTGTTTGAACGCAACAAATACGGCGATTGACAAAAAAAGGTTGCGTACATCATGGCGCATCCCGTATAATAAATGAGGAAAAAACAGTCTGGAGGTCAGATATGAAAAAGGTAATCGGCATTCTTCTTTGCGCGGCGCTGATGCTCGGCGTGTTTGCCGTTCCGGCGTTCGCCGTCTCGTCGTACCGCATCGTTTCTCCCTATGAAGACGTCGTTTGGGACGGCGAAAACGCGTGGGGCGCGTACAAGGGCAATCTGCACACGCACTCGACCGTCAGCGACGCGGAGATGGATTTCAATGAAATGATCCTGGAGCACTACCGGCAGGGCTTTGATTTCCTGGCCATGACCGATCACGGCGTGACGGGGAAGGCGTGGAACGAGGAGCCCACGCATCTGCCGCTCTATCTGTATCAGTACATCGCCGGCCGCAAGACGACGAAGCTGACGCAGGAGGAGTTTGAAGGCGTCACGTCCGGCACCTATCCGGTGGACGGTCAGCCCAGAGGCCGCGGCATGACCTGCGTCATAGGCGGGAATGAGCTCAACGCGCTGACGCTCACGAAATGCCATGTCAACGGGATGTTCCTGCCGCCGCACGTCGGAGACAACCATCTCGGCTTTGAGAACGATCACGAGGGCGCGGTCCGGCTGGCAGACAACGCGGGCGGTCTTTCCTTTATCAATCATCCGGGCGACTGGCTCCACTCCAACCGCGATGTCGGCATTGTCTCCGATCCGAAGAATGTACAGTACTACGCAGATATTTTGCTGAAGTATGATTCCTGCCTCGGCATGGAGGTCTTCAACGAGCGCAATCACGTCACGCAGTACGACCGGATCCTTTGGGACAACGTGCTGATGACCTGCCTGCCGTACGGGAAACGCGTGATCGGCTTCTCCAACAACGACGCGCATTTCCATTCGCACATCGACTCGTCTTACTCCATCTTCATGATGCCGGAAAACACGGTGGAGCAGATCAAGAAGACCATGCAGAGCGGCGCGTTCTTCTGTGTGACGCGTGAGCTGAGCGAAAACAACATCATCGGCCCCGCGGAAGGCTTCGACGTGCGCTACAGCGAAGCGCCGATCCCGATGTTCCGGGAGCTGACCGTTGACGGTCACACCGTGACGATCCGGGCGAAAGACTGCGAAACTGTGCAGTGGATCGCCAACGGCAAGGTGATCGCTTCCGAAACGGTCGCTGATCAGAGCGGCGAGATCACCTATACGCTGGATCTTGACCAGATCGAGGGCGCAGAGGACTTCCTGTACATCCGCTGCGAGCTCTTCGGCGAGGGCGGCTGCACGCTGTCGCAGGCGCTGGTCATCGACGACGGCACTCCGGCGAAGACGTACACGCCCGACACCTCTCTCAAGGCAAAGGCAAAGTCGCTCTGGAACCGGTTCTGTTCGCTTCGCATTTTTGCGTTGGTGCAGCTGATCTGGGATTCGATTTTCCATTGAGTATTCGCCCCGATGACAAGTACATGTCATCGGGGTAGTGTGTCATAATAGCAATGCAAGCTTCTGTTGTGGAGGACGGCGAATGAAAATTGCGGTTATCGGCGCGGGACTGGGCGGCCTGACGTTCGGCGCGTGCGCCGCGCGGGACGGACATGAGGTCGTCCTGATCGATAAGAACGCGGAGCCCGGCGGCGTAATGGCGCTGACGAAACAGGACGGCTTCTCGTTTGAGCAGGGACCGCTGATCCTGACGGATCTGCTGCCGGAGGAATCCGTCGGCGGTTTTCTGGAAAGTCTCGGGATCCGGCTGGAAACGGTCCGGGACGACCGCGGCCTTTGCACGCCGGATTTCGAGCTGCTACCGCCGGCAGAATACGCCGGGCCCGATTGGCGGAAAAAGCGGCTTAAGGAGCTGTTCCCGCAGGACGTGAAGGGCATCGACGAATACTACCGTTTTTACGAGGCGCTGATGAAGCTGCGGTATCTTGGCGGACTGAAACCGGCGATTGTAAACAAGCTTCGTATGTTCATCGCTTTTGCGGGGATCAAAAAGTATGAGAAGCTGAATTGCAGAGAATTCACGGAAAAGCTGTTTTCCGACGAGCGCCTGCGCCTTGTATTCAACGGGATCCTCGCGGATTTCTGCGCGGACCCGGAGGAGGTCGGGTGCTTCATGCTGCCGTTCGTGAATACCGAAACGGCATTTGACAAGCGTATCCCGGCACACCGCGGCGGAAAGCTGTACTACCCGAGCTACCGGTATATCGTCGGCGGCTGCCAGAAGCTGCCCGAGGCGCTGTGCGGGTATGTCCTGGATCACGGCGGCTCGTTCCTTTCAAAAACGGTTGCTGACAAGGTGCTGATCGGAACCGGCCGCGTAACCGGCGTGCGTCTGACAGACGGACGCGAGCTCGCCGCGGACGCGGTCGTCGGATGCGGGAGCGCGCGTGATTTCTTTACGGATACTGTGGGACTTGCGCATCTGGACGACGCATACAGAAAAATCCTGAACGAATTCCGTCCCATGGAGGCGGTCTTCATGGTGCATCTGGGCGTG
>ONWP01000149.1 GCA_900321595.1 uncultured Eubacteriales bacterium | reverse complement strand
CGGCCGATCGATGCCGCCTGTGACCTCGTTGATGACGTCTGCCGCGTCCGGGACGTCCTCGTCGCGCATGACGGTGAGCATCATCTTCGATTCTCGGGTGCCCTTGTGCAGGATGTAGCGCAGGGAGCCGAAGATCGGCGGGGGCTCGACTTCGGATTCGTCAATGACCCGCAGGGCGCCCTCGCAGTCGATGACCGTGGGGTCGCCGCAGCCGCAGGAGACGATACGCGAAACGATCTGCGGCATCAATTCGGTTTTTGACAGGATCAGGACCAAAAGCTGCATGACGATACCTCCGAATACGTTTATCAACTTCGTATTATACAACCATCAAAAAAGCAATGCAAGCGAAATCGCGAAAATACCGGTACGCTTTTGTCCGCAAAAAAGATCCGTCCCGCCGGAGCGGGACGAACCTTGTATTATACTGTAGCCGGATATGGTCTTATCCTCTGGAGAAGATGTCCTTCAGGCCGGACAGATCGCCGCCGGAGAACACGCCGAAGACCTCGGAGAAGACCTCGCGGATGACCTCGAAGATCTGCTTGATCATGGAGATGATGGACATCATCGTGTTGAGCTTTTCCTTTTCCATCACGCCCATGACGGTGATGTCAGCGCTCTGCACGACGCCGCCGGTCTTGGCCATGGCGTAGTTGTCGCTGCTGACGAAGCCGGTCTTGATGAGGGTCGCCAGGTCGGTCTCGGACAGCGGGGTGCCGTCAGACTTCTTGGTGATGGGGCCGGTGATCTCGTACCAGCCCTTCGCGTCGGGCTGAAGCGCCAGGTCCGCCCAGTAGACAGCCAGATCGGGCGCGACGTATTCATCGTTGAGGACGACGTGGAACTCGAAGTTCTTGCCGTATTCGACGATCGTCTCGCCGACGGTGCCGTCGATGGTCTCTACGTAGTAGCCCTTGTTCTGGGGCAGGGTGATCTTGAACAGACGGACGACGTTCTTATACTTGTAGAACTCCTCGGGGACGGTGCAGGAAACGCCTTCATGCAGGTCGAACTTGAACACGCCGCGGCGGGAGTTGACCTTCTCGTGCGCGTAGGTGATCAGACCGCCGGTGGAGAGGACCATTCTGGAGGTGTCGGCGAAGACGGCCTCATTCTCGCCCTCGGTGGCGTTGATCAGGATGTATACGGGCACACCGTTGGGGACCTGGATCCAGGCGCCGGAAGCCTCAGTGTAGACGCTGGGGTCGGTGTAGCTGACCTTGTCGCCGTCGGAGATCGTCTCGTTGCCTCTGACGTAGCTGTAGGTGTAGTTGACGACGTGGGTCTTCAGATCGTAGGTGTCGTCAGCGGAGGTGTAGGTCACCTGCTTCGCGGCGGGCAGCTGGATGTAGTTGTAGATGTGGCCGTTCTCCTGCAGATCACCCTTGTTGGTGAACTTGCCGTAGTTGTGAACTTCCGCGTTGGTGCCGACGGTCAGCACGCCGTAGTTGGTGACGGATGTGTTGGTGTTGGTATCGTCGCCGTTGTACAGATGGCCGTTGACGTACAGCGCCGCGCCGGATTCGATGGTCAGCGGGCCGTTGACGTAGACGTCTTCATAATACTCGACGCCGGAAACGGTGTAGCCGCCTGCCGGAACGGTCAGATTGTCATACGCGTAGGACATGACAGGCAGAAGGCCGAGGACCATGAAGCTCGCCAGCATGACAGCGATGATTTTGCTGATTTTTCTCATATGTGTTCCCCCTTGGTGTAGTCAGAACGGTGCCGGTACGCACCTATGCATATTCATTATAACCAAACAGGTCGGCAATGTCAATACAATTTTACGCGTCAAAACCGGTGAGTTTGTGGCAGTATCAACAATTTTTCTTAACTTTGAGCGCGTAATTTTTCGGTTGAAATGCGTTCCCTGCTGTGGTACTATTATTATGAATCTGTTTTTCGGGAGAAAAAGATGAAAAAACTCAATGAAATCAAGCGCATCCCGACGGCGCATCAGATCATCTGGTGGGTCTGCAGGGGGCTTCTGCTGGCCTTCGCGGTCTACGGCATTTTCAATAATTCCGTCACCATGTTCCTCATGGGACTGTTTTCCATCGGGTTTACGCACCTGTGGGACTTCTTCCAGCTGTTCGGCGGCCGGTCGTTCATCACGCGCGTGGATCACTTCTCGCAGACGCTGCTGGCGCTGTTCCTCGTATGGTCCTGCTTCGTCTACCTGATGAACGTTCGCACCAACGTCCACTGGCTGGACAATATCTCCCACAGTCTGTCCGGCGTGGTGGCCGTCTGGTTCGGCTTCGATCTGGTGACGGTCATGCAGGGCAAAAAGTATCACATCAAGCCCGCCGTGGCGGCCATGTGGGCGTTTTTCTTCGCGCTGATGCTGGTCATCGCGTGGGAGATGTATGAGTTCATCATGGACCGTGTGTACGGCTACGCGCTGCAGACCAGCGACATCCTGAGCGAGCGCGGTCTGGTGGATACGATGACGGATATCATCGAGGGCGTCGCCGGCGCGCTGGTCGGCATGTTCCTGACGGCGTTCTACCGCACGGGCATTATCGGCCCCGACCGCAAGGCCCGACGCGCCGCCTTCAAGGAGCAGTCGCAGCGCGACCGCGCCGAGGAGCTGGCGCTGCTGGGCATTGAAGACATCAAAAAGCCGAAGAAGGCGAAAAAGGCAAAGGAGCGCGCGAAATGAACCGCCGGGTCGTCAGCGTCGATTCGCCGGCGGACGCGCCGCAGTCGCTCATTGAAAAATATGATCTGCGCGTCGTGCCGCTGCACGTCAACTACGGACTGGAGAGCTTCCGCGACGGCGTCGACATCTCGCCGCAGGATATCTTCGACCGGTTCGACGAAAGCGGCGCGCTGCCGAAGACCAGCTCCGCCTCCGTGCAGGAGTATATCGACTTCTTCACGGGGATCCTTGACGAGGGTGCGGAGGGGATCGTCCACGTCAGCCTGTCGTCCGGCATTTCCGGGACGCATCAGAACGCGCGCCTTGCCGCGCAGGAGATGGGCGCGGCGGACCGGATCCGGGTGCTGGACAGCCTGAGCCTGTGCAGCGGGATGCTGTTCCCCGTGCTCGCGGCCTGTCAGGCGCGTGAGCGGGGGCTGACGACGGACGCGATGTACGCGGCCGCGGCGGAAGTCGTGCCGCGGGTGGACGCGGCGTTCCTCGTGGGCGATCTGACGTTCCTGCGCAAGGGCGGCAGATGCACGGCGCTCGAGGCGCTGGGCGCGAACGCGCTCGGGCTGCGTCCGACGCTCGTTTTAAACGCGGAGGGACGGATCGTCACCGGCAAAAAGTATCGAGGCAGACGGGACGTCTGCCGCCGGAAATTCACGGAGGATCGCGTGAGCACGCCCCACGACGCCCGAACGGCGTTCGTGTCGTGCACGGCGGACTTCGACCGGAAGGAGCTGTCCGCGCTGCGCAAATTCGCCGCGGAGGCGGGCGGCTTTGAAGAGACGCTGAGCCCGACGGCGGGCTGTGTCATCACGTCGCACTGCGGACGGGACACCATCGGCGTATTCCTGTTGAAAAAAGAGGACTGACACAAGAGATGAAGTATAAGGGCGGAAGAACGGCGGCGAAGCAGATCAGCCTGACGCTGATCCTGGTGCTGGGCGCCGTTCTGCAGAACACGGAGGGCGCCTTGCCGGTGATCGGACAGGCGCGCTTCTTCGTGCTGCTGCCCCTGGTCGCGTGCATCGGCGTGCTGGAGGGCGACATGAGCGGCCTGGTCTTCGGCGCGCTGGCTGGCGCCATGTGGGACGTCTGCGACCTGGGCTTCGACGGCTTCCGGGCGTTCTGGCTGGCGCTCACGGGATGCGTCGCGGGGATCCTGGTGCGGTTCCGTCTGCGGGAAAAGGTCGGGACGGCCTACGCGATCTGCGCCGTTTCGACGCTGCTCTACTGCCTGCTGGACTGGTTTTTCACCGTCAGCATCCCGCTCGGGGACAAGAATTTCAGCAAGCTGCTCTGGTTTTATATGGGATCGTTCGTCTACACCGTGATCCCGACCGGCCTGGTCTATCTGGCTGTGCGCGCTGTGCGTAACGCCTTCTCGGACAGCATCGACCTGGCCGCGAAACGCTCGTAAAGGAGGAACGGCAATGACAGCGAAAACGCGAAAGAGACGCATGTCCGCGGCCGCGATGGCTTTCCTTGCGGTCGTCGCGCTGTATATTTTCGTTCTGATCCGCATCACCGCCATCGACCGCAGCGAGTACGACCGGGACGCGCGCGTCAACACGTACAGCGTGACCGTGGAGGCCGCCCGCGGCGATATCCTCGACCGCAACGGCGCCACGCTGGTGACCAACCGGCAGGGCAACGCCATCCAGTTCAACGCGGCCTTTTTCCCGGACGGAAACCAGGCGCGCAACGAGCTGATCCTGGGGCTGATCAGGCTCTGTGAGAGCCGGGGCGAAAAATGGGTGGACAATCTGCCCATCAAGCTTGACGCCGCGGGAAAGCCGACCTTCCTGCCGGACCGGACGACGGATATCCGCCTGATGCGCTCTGAAAACTATCTGAACCTCAACGCCTACGCGAGCGCCGCCGACTGCCTGTGGGCGCTGCGCGAAATGTATGCGCTGGACGATTACGACGACGCGACCGCGCGCAGCATCGCCTCCGTGCGATATGAGATGTGGCGCACCGGCTACAACGTCAGCACGCCGTACACCTTCGCCAAGGACGTCTCGGAGGAGACCGTCTCCATCATCAAGGAGAACAGCGACATCTATCAGGGCGTGGAGCCCGTCGTCGTCACCTACCGGGAGATCGTGGACGGCAATATCGCGCCGCACGTGGTCGGCATCACCGGCGTCATCAGCCCCGAGGGCTATGAGGCCTCCAAAAAGGAGCTCGATGAGAAGCTCGCCTCCAACCAGTACACCGACGAGGAAAAAGCGAAGATGCAGCGCGACGCGTACACGCTGACGGACAACGTGGGCAAATTCGGCATTGAAAGCGCCATGGAGCAGTATCTGCGCGGCTCCAAGGGCGTGCAGGACATCAAGGTCGCGCCCGACGGCGCCATCACCAGCGAGTTCTCGACGGTGCCGCAGACCGGCGACACGGTGATGCTGACCATCGATTCCGGTCTGCAGCGCGTGGCGCAGAACGCCCTGCGGGAACGCGTGTTCGCACTGGTCGACACGTCGCACGGCCTGGACGCCGCCGGCGCGGTCGTGGTGCTCGACGTCGATACCAGCGAGGTGCTCGCAAGCGCCTCGTTCCCGACGTTCGACCTGAACAGATATTACGACGATTACGACAAGCTCCTGAAGACCAGCGGCAATCCGCTGATCAACCGGGTGATCCAGTCCGCGTACGAGCCGGGCTCCTCCATCAAGCCCGCCATGGCGATGGCGGCGCTGGAATCCGGCGGCATTACCCGCACGACGCAGTTCTACTGCAGCTCCGTCTACGACTACTACGACCAGCAGTTCGGCTGTCTGGGCGCGCACGGCAGCATCGCGGTGGAAGAGGCCATCGAGGTCTCCTGCAATATCTTTTTCTACAATGTGGGCAACAAGATCGGCATCGACGTGATGAACAAATACTGCTCGCTGCTCGGGCTGGGGCAGAAGACCGGCGTCGAGCTCGACGAGGTCGAGGGCATCCTCGCCGGCCGCGCCTACAAGGAGTCGATCGGCTCCGTGTGGCGCATGGGCGATACGATCCAGGCCGCCATCGGCCAGTCGGACAACCTGTTCTCCATTATGCAGCTGGGCAACTACTGCGCGACGCTGGCAAACGGCGGCACGCGCCACCAGTGCCATTACGTGCGGTCGATCCTCTCCGCGGACCGCAGCAAGACCATCTACGAGGCGCCGGTGACGGTGCTCAACGAAACGGGCTTCTCCAAATCCAATATCGATATCGTGAAAAACGGCATGTACCGCGTGGCGGCCTACGGCACCAGCGCGCCGACGTTCGCGGAGCTGAACCAGAAGGTCGGCGCCAAGACCGGTACGACGCAGGTCAACAAGCTCCTGGGCGACAAGTACGTGGCGGGCAACAACGGTCTGATCATCGCCTTCGCGCCCTACGACGACCCGGAGATCGCGGTGGCCTGCATCGTGGAAAACGTGGACTCCGGTTCCGCGACGGCGCAGGTGGCGGTCGATATCTTCAAGTACTATTTCGCGACCAAGGGGCAGATCGACGCTGCCCAGAATACGGGGGAACTGCTCAGATGACAGACAACGCCGGTGTGACCGAGAAGCGGAAGACGCGCGCGATCCTGATCGCGTCCGGCAAGGGCGGCGTGGGGAAGTCCACGGCGGCGATCTATCTGGCCCGGGCGCTGACGCAGGCGGGCAGACGCGTGCTGCTGATCGACGCGGATACGGGGATCGGCTGCCTCGACGCGCTCCTGCTCGGGGAGCCCGCGGAGACGGGCTGGTATGAGGCCACCATGGAATACTGCGGCTGGGACGCCGCGGTGAACACCTCGCCGGAGGGCGTGGATCTGCTCGCCGCGCCGAAGACCGCGCCCGATCAGGAGGACGGCGCGCTGATCGCGGCGGCGATCCGCCGGATGCGCGGCGCGTATGACTTCATCCTCGTGGACGCGCCCGCCGGCATCGACGGCGCGATGACGGGCTGCGCCTCCGGCTGCGACAGCGCGATCGTCGTCGCCACGCCGGACGCCGTGAGCGTCAGGGGCGCGCGCGCCGCCGCGTCGGCGCTTGAGAAGGCCGGGATCGCCCCGGAAAAGATCCGTCTGCTCATCAACCGGTTCGTGAAGAAACAGGCTGTCCGGGCGAGACTGCTGGATATCGACGGCGTGATCGACCGCACCGGCGTCAGGCTGCTGGGGATCCTGCCGGAGGACGGGCGCATCCCGACGTCGAGCGTCACGGGGAAGCTCCCGAAGGAAGGCGGCGCGTTCCGCCTGGCCTGCGAGCGCGTCGCAAAACGCATACAGGGCGAGCAGATCCCGCTGTCTTTCCGCAAAATGAAGTAAAAATGTGGAATTTGTGCAAACTTTTGTATTAAAATTCATATAACTGCCTTGCAATAGCGATCCGGTTGTGGTATGATACGTCAAAAGAGCGTGCAACAGTCGCGACCGACGACATCGTTCGCTTTTGACTCGAGAAATGCCAAGAAAGAAGGTCGGAAGAATGAACATCGCCCTGATCGCCCACGATTCTAAGAAGGAGCCGATGACCCAGTTCTGCATCGCGTACTGCGGCATCCTCAGCAGACATGACCTCTGCGCGACCGCGACCACCGGCCGTCTGATCGCCGAAGCCACAGGCCTGAGCATCAACAAGTACATGAGCGGCGCCCAGGGCGGCGTGCAGCAGATCTCCGCGCGTGTGAGCAGCGACGAGATCGATATGCTGCTCTTCTTCCGGGATCCGAACAGCGTCAAGGCGCACGAGCCCAACGAACAGGCGATCCTGCGGCTGTGCGACGTTCACAACGTACCGGTCGCCACGAATATCGCGACGGCTGAAGTCCTCGTGATGGGACTGGATCGCGGCGATCTGGACTGGCGCGAGCTGGTCAATCCCACGCACAGGAGCGTCTGACGGCGCGTCGCTTTCAAGGAACTGCATAGAACAGAAAGACGGCAGGAGTCGTCTTTCTTTCGGGTAATAAAGGATTTTTTCGCGGGCTATGCCCGCAGGGGAGGAACGATGGAACTTCGATATAAAGCCCCCAGAGGCACCCAGGACGCCGTACCGGACAGAGCCGCCGCCTTTCGCGGTGTGGAGCTGACCATGCTGGGCGTCGCCGGCTGCTACGGCTTCCGGGAGGTGCGCACGCCCGTCTTCGAGCACACGGAGCTCTTTGACCGCAGCGTCGGCGAGACCACGGACGTGGTGCAGAAGGAGATGTACACCTTTACGGACAACGGCGGCCGCAGCGTCACCCTGCGTCCGGAGGGCACGGCCGGCGCGGTGCGCATGTTCCTGGAGCACGGCCTTTTCAACGAGCCGACGCCGCAGAAATACGCCTACGTCACGAGCTGCTACCGCTATGAGAAGCCGCAGGCCGGCAGACTGCGCGAGTTCCACCAGTTCGGCGTGGAGTGCTTCGGCGCGGCGGATCCGCTGGCGGACGCGGAGGTCATCTGTCTGGCGCAGGAGCTTTTCGACACGCTGGGCATCACGGGGCTGACGCTTCGCATCAATTCCATCGGCTGTCCGACCTGCCGGAAAGCGTATCAGGACGCGCTGCGGGAATACTTCGGCGCGCGCAAAGACGAGCTGTGCGAGACCTGCCGGGGCCGCCTCGAGCGCAATCCCATGCGCATCCTCGACTGCAAGAGCCCCGTCTGTCACGCCATCGCCGAAAAGGCGCCGGTGATCCTGGACTTCCTTTGCGACGACTGCCGCGGGCATTTCGACCGGGTCAAGCAGGCGCTGGACGACTACGATCTGCCCTACGAGGTCGATCCGACCATCGTGCGCGGCCTGGATTACTATACGCGGACTGTTTTCGAGTTCGTGAGCGACTCCATCGGCGCGCAGGGAACGGTCTGCGGCGGCGGCCGCTACGACGGCCTCGTGAAGGAGCTGGAGGGCCCCGACACGCCGGCGCTCGGCTTCGCGGTCGGACTGGAGCGTCTGCTGATGCTCATGGAGGCGCAGGGCGTCAGTCTGCCCGCGGACGATCCGGTGCAGCTGGTGCTCATCGCCCAGACGCCGGAGGCCAGACGCCTGACGGCGACGCTGGCGCGGGACGTGCGGCTGTCCGGCTGCGCCTGCCTCTTTGACACCGTGGGACGCAGCGTGAAGGCGCAGATGAAGTACGCGAACAAGATCGGCGCGCAGTACACCTGCGTGGTCGGGGAGAGCGAGATGGCCGAGGGCTCCGTCACGATCAAGGAAATGGCCACCGGCGCGACGGAGACGCTGCCGCTGGAGGGATTCGCGGAGGCGTTCGCGGAATACGCCATGCGCCGGGTCGTGGAGGCTTTCGGAGAGAATATGCAGCTGCCGGACGGGCAGTGACACGGGGAGGAACGTAAAATGGAATTGCTTGCCGGACTCAAACGGACGCATTACTGCGCAGATCTGCGCATCGGGGACGCCGGAAAGACCGTCACGGTCTTCGGCTGGGCGCAGCGCACCCGCGATATGGGCTCGCTGGTGTTTATCGACCTGCGGGACCGCACGGGGATCGTGCAGCTCGCCTTCGACGAGGATTCGGACCGGGCTGTCTTTGAAAAGGCCGGAACGATCAAAAGCGAATACGTGCTCGCCGCCGTCGGCACGGTGCGGGAGCGTTCGAGCAAAAATCCGCAGCTGCCCACCGGCGACGTGGAGATCTTCGTGACGGAGCTGCGCGTGCTCTCCGTCAGCGAGACGCCGCCCTTTGAGATCATCGACGACTGCAAAACGGGCGAGAACACCCGTCTGAAATACCGCTATCTCGACCTGAGACGCCCCTGTCTGCGGGACAATATCATCTTCCGCGGGAAGGTCGCCAAGCTCACCCGGGATTTCTTCTACGACAACGGCTTTATCGAGATCGAGACGCCGATGCTGATGAAGTCCACGCCCGAGGGCGCGCGGGACTTCCTCGTGCCCTCCCGTCTGCACGGCGGCAGCTTTTACGCGCTGCCGCAGAGCCCGCAGCTGTACAAGCAGCTCTCCATGGTCGCCGGCTTCGACCGGTATATCCAGATCGCCCGCTGCTTCCGCGACGAGGATCTGCGCGCCGACCGTCAGCCGGAGTTCACCCAGATCGACCTGGAGATGTCCTTCGTGGACGTGGAGGACGTGCTGGACGTGGGGGAGCGCTACATTCAGACCATCTTCAAAGAGGCGCTGGACGTTGATATCCCGCTGCCGCTGCCGCGCCTGACCTATCAGGAGGCGATGGAGCGCTACGGCTCCGACAAGCCCGACACCCGCTACGGCATGGAGCTGTTTGATCTGTCGGATACGGTCGCGGACAGCGCGTTCGTCGTGTTCAAGTCCGCGCTGGAGGCCGGCGGCACCGTGCGCGGCATCTGCGCCAAAAACGCCGCTTCCGTGCTCACCCGCAAGGAGATCGACAAGCTGACCGAGTCCGTCAAGGGCAACGGCGCGAAGGGTCTCGCCTGGATCCGGCTGACGCCGGACGGCGTCTCGAGCTCCTTCGCGAAGTTCATGACGCCGGAGCAGATGCAGGCCATCCTGGACAGAGCCGGCGCCGAGACCGGCGACGTGGTGATGATCGTCGCCGACCGCAAGCGTTCTCTTGTGCTGTCCGTTCTGGGCGCGCTGCGCGGCGAGGTCGCGAACCGGCTGGGGATCGAGCGCAAGGGCTACAATCTGCTCTGGATCACCCAGTTCCCGTTCTTCGACTGGGACGAGGACGCCGAGCAGTGGGTCGCGATGCATCATCCGTTCACCGCGCCGCTGGACGAGTGCCTCGACTATCTGGAGACCGACAAGGGCAACGTCCGGGCGAAGGCCTACGATCTGGTGCTCAACGGCGTGGAGCTGTCCTCCGGCTCGATCCGGATCACGGATCCGCAGCTGCAGGACCGCATCTTCCGCCTGCTGGGACTGGACGAAGCGCAGGCGCAGGAGAAGTTCGGCTTCCTGTTGGGCGCGTTCAAGTACGGCGCGCCGCCGCACGGCGGCATGGCGCTGGGATTGGATCGTCTCGTCATGCAGATGCTCGGCGCGGAATCCCTGCGCGACGTGGTGCCGTATCCGAAGCTCAAGGACGCGTCCGAGGCCATGACAGACTGTCCGTCTCCCGTGGATCAGGAGCAGCTGGACGTGCTGGGGATCGCGATCAAAGCGCCGCAGGACGAAGCGTAAAGACAAGACCGGGGCGGTTCGCATGGTCGGATCCGCCCCTTTGTAGTTTTATCAGGGTATTTTCGTTATTTATCACAAAAAGCAGAGACGCATTCTGTGCAGTCCTACAAAAATTTCGATATCGTGTCACAAATCGGCGTTTCGATGAATATTAATATGTAGAGAGAAAACTGAGAAGGGATGTCTTTTCATGAAAAAGAGCGCGATCCTTGTCCTGATCACGGTCGTCTGCGTCCTCCTGTTCGCCCTGTCCGCGGGCGCGGCGGTCCGGTATGTGTCTGACGTCGGGGACGGCGTGGTCATCACCGCCAAGGCCGACCGCAAGAGTAAAAACGACCTCTGTCTGCCCGCCGGCGCGGATCTGAAGCGCCTGACGCTGGATTTCGGCGTGAGCGGCAGCGTGACCGTCAAGGGAAAAACCGGCTCCGTCACGGTGCGAAGCGGGCAGCCCTTTGATCTGACGGCGCTGTTCGCCGGCCAGAGCGCGCCGTATGAAGCGACCTACGCGGGCAGCGGCGTCTCCGGTACGCTCACGATCGCCCGCAGCGCGGGCGCGGGCGCGATGTTCATCACCACCGACGACCCGGTCGGCCACGGCAGAGCCTGGGTCGATCAGTCGAAATCCAACAGCGCGACTGGCGCGTATACGCTGCTCGGCGAGGACGGCGCCGTTCGCTACAGCGGCAAGCTGACCCAGTTCAAGCCCCGCGGCAACTCGTCCTTTACCCTGACGGAGAAGAAATCCTATCAGATCAAGCTCAAGGACAAGGCCGACCTCGTCGGCGACGACAAGGCGGAAGCCTGTAAAAAGTGGGTCCTGCTGGCCAACGTCTGGGGGCCGTCCATGACCAATACCGCCGTCACCTTCGACGTCGCGAGGGCGATCGGCATGCCGTTCGTGCCGCACTACACCTTTGTCGATCTCTACGTGGACGGGGATTACCGCGGCGCGTATCAGCTCTGTGAGAAGACGGAGATCGGCTCCACGCGCATCGATATCGACGATCCGGACGAGCGCGTCGAAAAAGCCAACGCCGACAATCCGGCCTTTGAGACGCCCGTCGTCGCGTTCGCGAATACTTCGTCCGGCGCGGCGGCCGCGACGCACGCCAAAGGCACGTTCCGCTACGTGAAGGGG
>ONWP01000026.1 GCA_900321595.1 uncultured Eubacteriales bacterium | reverse complement strand
TAAAGATCAAAAATGCAACAAAAAATAAACATTTTTCGTTATCCGCCGCTTTTCCGGTCGTTCCACGGCCGGATATCCTTCACCTCGTCGTACATGGCGCGGTAGCTGTCATAGCGGCTCTGCGCGATCCCGCCGTCGCGCACGGCTTCGCACACGGCGCAGCCCTTTTCCCCGATATGCGCGCAGGAGACGAATTTACACGCGCCCAGATGCGGCGCGAACTCCGGGAAGCATTCCGGCAGCCGCTCCTTCAGGATGCGGTCGCCCTCCGCGTCCAGCGAAGAAAAACCCGGCGTATCCACTGCCCAGCCGCCGCAGACGGCGAACAATTCGACTGTCCGCGTCGTATGACGACCGCGGCCGAGCTTCGCGCTGATGCCGCCCGTCGGCAGCAGGAGCGCCGGATCGATCCGGTTGAGCAGCGTGGACTTTCCCACGCCGGTATTGCCGGTGAGCACGCAGATGCGCCCGTCAAACAGCGCGCGGACGCGATCGAGCCCCTGCGGACTGTCCTGCCGCAGACAGAAGCTCTCGATCCCGGCGTTTCGGTAGATCTCGCTGTACGCGCCCGCGTCCGCCAGATCGCACTTCGTAAACAGCACGACGGGCTCGACGCCCTTGTCAACGGCAAACGCCGTCAGCCGGTCGATGACCGTCAGATTCGGCGCGGGCTCCGCCGCGGACGCGATGATGATGAGCCTGTCCGCATTGGCGACAGGCGGCCGGATAAAGCTGTTCCTGCGCGCCTCGATGGTCTCCACGAACCCTTTGCCGTCCTCGCCGATCAGGCAGGTGACGTGATCGCCTACAAGCGGGCTCATCCCCTGCTTGCGGAATCGCCCGCGTCCTCTGCACTCCAGCAAAACGCCGCCGGGCGTTCTCACATAGTAGAACCCGGCGGTGCTTTTTACGATTTGTCCTGATTCCCGCGTCATGATTACGATCCTGTGCTGACGTAAACGGTGATCTCGGCGTCGAAGGCCTCCTCAGGCGTATACGCGGATTTATCACTGCTGACCGATACGACCTGCCCGGCAGGCACGTTCGAGGACGAGATATCCTTGCGGACGATGTTGTCAAATCCGGCGCTCGTCAGCGCTGAGAAATAATCCTCATACACCTTGCCCTCGTAGGCCGGCAGCGTGACCGTCGCGCCCGCGCTCGTTGTGGTCGCAGCGGCCGTCGTGGACGGCTTCGTCTGTCCGTCCTCGCCGGTGTAATCATAGGTTTGCTCGCTGCTTACGATCGGCGTCGCGCCGGAGAAATCCACCGCGCCGGTCTGATACCGCTCGTTTCCGATATAGACTGTATACGTCGTGCTGCCGGTGCCGCTGATGTCGATGGACAGCGAGCTGCCGTCGAGCGTCACGGCGGAAAGCGTCTTCACGAGCGTATCGCCGACGTAAACGTAGACGGGCTGATAGGCCGACGCGTCCGCAATGTCGGGCAGCGTGACGGTGATGGTCGTCGTCTTTTTGCCGTTGTACTCGCCGATGATCAGCGTGATCTCCGTCTCCTTCGCGATGACAGGCGTATCGGCCTCCACGCTCTGGGAGATGACGAGACCGGCGTTCTCAGCCGTGGACTTCTGGTACTCGATAACGACCTTGAAGCCCATCGCCTCGAGCTCTTCCTTCGCCTCCGCCAGCGTGCTGCCGATGACGCTGGGCACAGCGACCTTGTCCGCGTCGTGGATGGCGTAGTACACGGTGATCGTCTCGCCGTAGGCCACGCTCGCGCCGCTCTCGGGATCGGTGCGGATCACGGTACTCTCCTCCAGACTCGTGTCCACGACAGCCTCTGTCTTCACCTTGAAGCCCATCTTCGCGAGCTTCATTCTGGCGTCCTGCAGCCGTTCGCCCTTCGCGATCTCGGGCACGGTCATGGAAGCGCTTGTATACGCCACGTTGAGCCGGATCACGCCCGCGCCGGAATGCGTCACCGTCATCACGGTGCCGGCCTCGACGCTCTGGGAGATGATGTAACCCTCTTTATACTCCGTGGTGTAGACCAGATTGGTCTCGATCATATTGTGGTTGAAGAAGTATTTATACTCCTTGTCCTCGCGGATCTCCTCCACGAATTTGCCGACGAACAGCGGCACCTCCACCTCGTCCGTATCGGCGAAGAAATACCAGCCGAACAGCGCCGCGCCCGCGATGATGAGCAGGATCAGCGTAAAGAGGATCGGCACGGTGTAGCTCTTGCGCATCAGCGCCACGTCGTCCTCGTTGAAGTCGTCCGGGCCGTCGTAGATCGCGCGCGACGAGCGTTTTTCGGGTGCGGCCGCGGCCGCCGTCTGCCCGGCTCCGAC
>ONWP01000017.1 GCA_900321595.1 uncultured Eubacteriales bacterium | reverse complement strand
GCCGAAGTCGGTCTCCTCCTCGAAGCCGAGGGATTCCTCGTCGGAGTTGAAGGTGATCTTGTCGGGGGTGCGGATCTCAAAGGCGGTGCTGCCCTTGACGGCGCCGTCCACCACGTAGTTGATCTTCACCTCGCCCTCTTTCTCGAGCGCGGTGAAGGTGCTGCCGCTGATCGAACCCATCTCGGGATCGTCCACCTCGAACGCACCGTTCTCAGGCAGGTCGGCGGGGTTGCCGGAGGCGTCCGCGCCGGTCGCCGTCAGCGTCACGGCGCTGCCGGGGGTGAAGATCTCGCCCTTGGGCTCGACGGAGGCGTGATCGAACACGCCGTCGGCCGCAGCCTTGGAGCAGACGAGGATCGCGGAGGAAACGGTACGCTCCACGCCGTCGGAGGGGCTGTTCGCCAGCTCAAGGGTGTCGGTTCCCTCATGACGCGTCACCATGGTGGTGGAGCCGCCGCCGTCCAGACCCAGCGCGTCCACGCAGCCCATGGCCAGCAGCTCTTCAGCCATCATCTTCCAGGTCTGACCGTTGGAGACGGGCGCCTGACGGCCGTCAGCCACCAGCAGCACGACCGCGCCGTTGGCCTTGATGCCGACGGCGGTACGCGGCAGCGGATCGACGCCGTAGCTGCTGTCAAGTCCCACGTCGGTGATCTCGCCGTCCTTGATGACGATGCCGGGGCCGCCGATGACTTCCTTCGCGTCGTCAAGGTTCAGGTCGCCCTGACCGATCTTAGCGGTGCCGTCCTTCATGATGGCGAAGTACGGCCAGCCCTCGTTGACGTTATAGACCTTCGTATTCATGACGAACGTGCCCGTGGGAGCGCCGTTGCCCATGTTGAAGAAATCGCCGTTCGTCGCAGCGACAACGCGGAAATTCGGATCAGTCGCCTGATAGAACGCTTCAGCCTTCGCGGCCTGATCGCGAACCTTCTGCATGCCCCACTGGGCAGGTCCCAGATTGTTCATGTAGTCCTTGTAGGAGGCAAGGATCTGCGTGCTGGGATAATTCTGCAGGTCGACCTCGACAGCCCAGCTCTTAACCTGATTGGAGCCGTCCAGATCGTGCGTGATGATAGCGGATTCGGTGATGCCCGGCGCAAGCGCGTAATCCGTCTTGCTGGTGAGCTTCATGGTCGGATCGAGCTTGTCGGGTTCGAAGCTCAGATCGGCCAGAGCGCTCAGCGGCGCGACGGACAGGATCATCACCAGGGAGAGAAGGAGAGCCAAAAACGCTCTCGTTCGTTTGCCTGTTCTCATTGCATGACATCCTTTCGTTTGATCGTTTGGGATCGTGCTTACAAGCGTCATTATTTTCCACGCCAAAGCAGGCATGGATACACGCCTATATACTATATTCCATTTTCGTCCGATTTGTGACAGTTTTTTTTGATTTTTTTTCGATTTTTCCGCATTTCTGCTGTTTGCACAATTTTACGGTTCCCGTCTTGTTAAAAATGACGATTATTTTGTTGCCATCTTGGAATTATCGCAAATCTCACCGGAAGGACGCCGAAGCAGCCGGTCGGAAACCGCCGGCTCGCGCCCGGACGCAGCCCGACAACCCGGGCTGATTTGACGGTTGATTTTTCTTCCGGCATCCTTTATAATAATGAGGATCATGGACAGATGCGGCCGATCGCGGCCGGGGAGGAACGATGAGCGGGAAATTTCCGTTTGAGATCAGGTTATTTCGCGGCGCCGTCGGCGGCGAGGGCGCTATGGTCGCCTGCGGCGACGACGCGCTGCTGGTTGACAGCGGCTTCGGCTTCTGCGGCCGGGAGATGCTGGACGACCTGCGCGCCGCGCTTGACGGCAGGACGCCGTCAAGGCTGCTGCTGACGCACTCGCACTACGACCACGCGCTGGGCAGCGTATATATCAAGGAGGCGTTCCCGGACATCGAGGTGGTCGGCTCCGCGCGCTGCGGCGAGATCTTCGCCAAGGAAAGCGCCCGCCGCCTCATGCGCGAGCTGGACGTGTCCGCCGCGCAGGGCTTCGGCCTCGCGCCGGACGAGGACCGCACCGGCGCGCTGCGGCTGGACCGGACCGTCGGCGAGGGGGATACGCTCGAACTGGGCGGATACGAATTCGCCGTGCTCGCGATGCCCGGCCACACGAAGTGCTGCGTGGGCGCGTACTGCCCGGAGGCGCGGTTCCTCATCACCTGCGAGACGACCGGCACCTGGGCCAGCGACGTGAGCGTCAATCCGGGCTTCGTATCCAGCTACGCCGCGACGGTCGACACCCTCGACCGGGTGCTGTCCATGGAGATCGACGATATGCTCATCCCCCACTACGGTCCCATGTACGGCAGAGAGACCGTGCGGCTGTTCCTCACCCGCAGCCGGAACGCCGCCGTCGCCCGGAAGGAGCTGATCCTGCGCATGAGCGCCGAGGGCCTCTCCGACGAGGCCGTGACCGCCGCCATCGCCGAGGACTACTTCACGCCAGAGATCGCGGCGTATTACCCGAAACAGGCGTTCCTTACCAACACCTACGCCCAGATCGGCATGATCCGGCGCGAATTTCCGTCCGGGAACTGATTACAAACGAATAATAAATACGGTGAGATAAACTAACGTATTCAGGAGGCTTCGCAATGAAACAGACGATCACACAGACCTGCTACCCGCTCGTCCCCTCACAGGAGAGCATGGCGACCATGCTCAAGTACAGCATCCATAAAAACGTGATGCAGATCCCGTCAAGCGTTACCTTCAAGGTAAAGCTTGACTTCTCCGTACTGCAGAAGGCGTTCGAGGAGGAGGTCAAGCGCAACGACTGTCTGCGCATCCGCTTCTTAAAGGAAAAAGACGGCTGGAAGCAGTATTTCCTCGACGAGGTCAAGGCCCCGCGCGTGCCGGTGCTGCGCTTCGCCACCGAGGAGGAGCAGGAGGCTTATTTCGCAGCGGACGCGCAGCGGACCGTCCGCATCTTCAACGGCGAGACCTTCCGGTTGCGCTTTTTCTACGACTGCAAGGGCGGCAGCGGGATCTATCTGAACGTGAGCCACCTGATCATGGACGCCCACGCTGTGGCCGTCTTCTATCTGGATCTGATCCAGGTCTACAAGGCGCTCGTCGACGGCGCGGAGCTGCCCGAGCCCCTCTACTCCTTCGAGGAGCAGGTCAACAAGGATCTGGACTACCTGGCCGACGAGAAGAAGATGAAGCGCGACGAGGACTTCTACCGCGACTTCTGGCTCAAGGACGGCAAGCCCTTCCACGCCAGCATCACCGGCCACGACCTGCTGGACAAGGCGCGCAAAAAGGATCCCGAGGAGCGCATCCCGGCGGCGTACGACGCGCTGCACGACAAGGCCGCGATGGCGTACAAAAAGATCGACCCGGAGACCAGCGAGAAGATCTTCAAATTCTGCCTCGAGCAAAAGGTCTCGCCCGAGACGCTTTTCGAGCTGGGCTACCGCGCCCACGCGTCGCTGGGCAATTACCGCACAGACGACACCTTCAGCCTGCAGCTGTGCTCCCGCCGCGTCACCTATAAGCAGAAAAAGATGGGCGGCTGCATGACCCAGCCGCTGGCCGTGCGCGCCATCATCCCCGGCACGGCGACCTTCGCCGAGGGTCTGAAGACGCTCGACGGCGTGCGCAACACGCTGTACCGCCATATGAATTATCCCTACCTGACCAGCTACGCCATGGAGCGCAAGATCTATAATCTTTCCATGTTCCAGGCGCCGTCCTTCATGATGTACACCTGGCTGCCGCTGCCGCTGATCGAGGACGAGGCGCTGCGCTTCGACTTCAAGGGCTACAACATGGGGCGCTACTGCATGCCGCTGTACACCTTCACCTATCCGGACGTGACCGATCACGGCATCCGGTTCAACTACCTGTACCGCATCGCGCGCATCAGCCCTGCCGTCATCGACACCCTGCACGACAACTGTGTCAAGGCGGTTCTGCTGGGCATCGACAACCCGGCGCTGACGATGGATGAGATCATGGATCAGCTCGTCGATGTGAACACGCTGGCAAAGTAACCGGCAGGGAGGCTTTCGATGACGACGAAACTGACAAAAAAAGAGATGCAGCGCATGGACAAGCTCCGCAAGGACGTGCTGCGCGAAGGGCATCTGGTCACGCTGCGCGATATCTACGACCGCGCGTACCGCCACTTCGGCGACAGGCTCGCGGTCGTGGAGAAGGTCGCCGGCGAAAACGTCTCCTACACGCTGGGACAGCTCGTGTCGAATATCAACGCCGTCGGAACGGCGCTCATCGATCTGGGCTTCAAGGGCAGCCACATCGCCCTGCTGGGCGAGAACAGCTACGAATGGATCGTGTCGTTCTTCGCGATCTCCTGCGGCGTCGGCGTGGCCGTCCCGCTGGATAAGGAGCTCGACGACGAAACGCTCGGCATGCTCATGGACAAGGCCGACTGCGACGCCGTTTTCTTCGCCAAGAGCTACAAAAAGACCGTGACGAAGCACATGGAGGCCAATCCGGATTTCAAATACGGCTTTTCCATGTACAGATCCTATAAGGACGAGCGGCTGATCGCGTTCGACGACCTCGTGAAAAAGGGCGAAGCGCTTCTGGCGCAGGGCGACGACCGGTTCACCGCGGCCGCGCTCGACCGGGAGGATCTGGCCGCGATCTTCTTCACCAGCGGCACCACCGGCGCGAACAAGGGCGTCATGCTTTCCCACAAGAATTTCACGACCAACGTGGACGGGATCATCAGCACCATTCCGACGGAGTACACGTCGTTCTCGCTGCTGCCGATGAATCACGTCTATGAGCTGAGCTGCAATATCTTCACCTCGACCTACATGAACGCCGTCATCTATATCAACGACAGCCTGAAAAACATTCAGAAGAACCTGTTTGAGTACAAGCCCGACGCCATGGCCGCCGTGCCGCTGGTGCTCGAGGGCTTCTGGGACGGCATCTGGCGCACCGCGGAGGATGGCGGCAGAGCCGACGTGCTGCGCAAGCTCATGCAGGTGAGCAACGCCCTGCGCAAAAAGGGCATCGACCTGCGGCCGAAGCTCTTCAAGATCATTACCGGCAAATTCAACGACCGCAAGGGCATGACATTCTCCTGCGGCGGCGCGCCCAGCCGGGCGGACTACGTGCAGGGCATGGGCGATTTCGGCTTCTGCGTCTACAACGGCTACGGTCTGACCGAGGCGGCGCCAACCGTAACGCTGAATCTGCACGCCGACGAGGATCCCACCAGCGCGGGCTATCCCTTCCCGAAGACCGCCGTGCGCATCGCGGACCCGGACGAGGACGGCATCGGCGAGATCCAGATCAAGGGCGACAACGTCACCCGCGGCTACTACAAGGATGAGGCCGCGACGAAGGCGTCCTTCACAGAGGACGGCTGGTTCATGACCGGCGACTACGGCCGGATGACCCCCGACGGCGAGCTGTTCATCAGCGGCCGCAAGAAAAACCTGATCATCCTGGACAACGGCGAGAACATTTTCCCCGAGGAGCTGGAATTCGCCGTGCAGGACGGCATCCACTACATGAAGGAGGTCGTGGCGTTCGAGACGCACAAGACCATCCTCGACAAACGGGAAAAGATCATCGCCGTCGCCGTCTGGATCGACAAGGCCGAATTCCCCGACCTGTCCGACAGCGAGCTGCTCGAGAAGGCGAAAAAGGATCTGGCCGAGCTCAACAAGCGCTTCGCCCGCTACAAGAAGATCGCCGACGTGCACATTTCCTATGAGGAGTTCGAAAAGAATTCCACCCGTAAAATCATCCGGCAGAAGGTCATCGACCGCTACGCCGAGTAAGAGAGGAGAACGACCATGGATAACGAAACCATGCTGCAAGCGCTCAGAGAGGTCATCACCGAATTTGTGGAGCTGAAACCGGAGGACATCACGCTCGAGACGAATATGCGCTCCGATCTGGGGCTCAATTCGCTGGAGCTGGTCAATCTGGCTGTCGCCATCGAGGACCGGTTCGAGACGGAGATCCCCGACCGCGAGGTCGGCCGCATCGAGACGCTCGCCGACGTCATCGAAGTGATCCGGGAGTATCAGGACGAGGACTGATCGCCCCGCATGATCACCGAATTTGAGAAACACGTTACGGACGCCATCGTCTCCTTCTACGCGGGAGACTATGGCGCCCTGCTGGATTATCTGGACGAAAATGTCATCTGGTACGGCCCCCGCGCCGGTGAGCAGATCATCGGCAAGGACGCGCTGCTCGAAAACTACCGCGCGCAGGACACCGCCCTGCGGTACAACGTGTCGGGCATCAGCACCCGGCTTCTGACCCACGGGCCGAGCAACTACCTGATGGTCGCCTCGTACCGCATCTGGGTCGATCGCCCGGACGGCCGGCGGGAGCACGCCCAGCGCATGATCATCAGCGGTCAGCGCATGCGCGACCGGGACGGACAGGTCATCTGGCGATGTCCCTTCATTCATGTGACGAATCTGCCTCCGACGCGCGCGAAAACGCGCCCTCCCGCGTCGGCGCCCGCGCCGGCGGAGGTCATGCCAGTCCGCCGACTGTCGTTCCCCGGCCCGGACCGGGTCACCGTCTATCTGCGGGAGGATTCCATCCGGTATATCGTCGGCGGCAAAAAGGTGCTCTGCGAGGTGCACACCGACCGGGACGTCTACCCCGTGCGCATGCTGCTCAAGGACATCGAGCCGCTGCTGCCGGATTATTATTACCGCTGCCACGCCAGCTACATCGTCAACCTGCGCTGCGTGCTCGCCATCTCAGGCCGGGAGGTCATCCTGACCGACGGCACGCGGCTGCCGATCCCCGCGAAACGGTATCATGAGATCAAAGCCGACATCGACAAATGGATGGCGGACGGCAAATAAAACGAGCGGCCGACGCCGCTCGTTTTTTATTGCGGAATGCGGATTTCGGAAGTCGGAATTTCGGGTCGCGGCGAATCGCCGCTCCATTGAAAAGGCGGTTCGCGTTTCACTGCATGGATCGCGAAGCCCCTGTCGACTGTCGACTCCCGTCTAACGTCTATCGTCTATCGTCTGACGTCTGACCTCTGACGTCTATCACCTTCCGACCTCAATTCCTGACAAACCCGTTCAAATAATCAAAATATTCATTCGCCGACATCCCGTCGATCACCACGTCGTGGATGTAGATCTGATGCTGATAGACGTAGGCGACGACCTTCGCCTCGGCGTACTTCACGGTCAGCGAACCTTCGAGCCGGTCGTACGTCACCTGCTGCGGCTCGTCGAACGCGTTGATCATATACACCCGGTCGACAGCAAGCCGCGTATCCGGATAGAACTCGAAATCCGGATAGTTTCCCCGCATCCGGAACCAGATCGGCGCGTCCGGCTCCCGCTCGGTGAGCGTGATGCTGCTCGAGTCCCCCGCCGGATAGACGGCGAAGTACGTTCCTTCCCCGGATACGCCGCTCAGATAGAAGCGCAGCGTCTGCTCGTCGCGGATATCCAGCCCGTCGATGACGAGCTCCAGCCGCTCTCCTTCGGTGAGATACCGGTTTTGGCCGGACGTGACCCCGGCGGCGACGCCGAGGATCAGTCCCAGCTGCAGCACGGCCGCCAGCAGCGCGGCCAGCCATCGCTTACTGTTTTTCATGAGGCGTCACCTCCGCTGCGGCGCGTTTCATGCGTTTTGACAGGATCAGATTGATGACCAGCATGATAAGCCCCACGAAAATGAGGATGAGGCCGACCCCGACCGGTCCGATATCGGCGCCGCTGACGTCAAAGATCAGAAACAGCACCTCCGCGATGACGATGAAAATGCCCGCGTTGAGCTTGAGCAGCCGCCGGGTGTTCGCGCCGTCCAGAATGAGCAGCACGCCGATGGCCAGCATCAGCACGAGCAGCGCGATCATGGCCGGCAGGCCGGAGATCAGATGACTGTAGATGAGGAATTCCAGAACGCCGGCGGCCACGCCCAGACACGGGATCACCACGCGCATCGGCTTGCCGCGCATGCCCTTCGCGCCCAGCGCGAAGCCCAGCGCGACGAGCACCCAGCACAGGATGATCGTCGCCAGCTCCCGGCCGAACACGCCGGCTTCGCGGGGTTCGTAGATCTCGCCGCGCGCGTCAAAGGCGCTGATGAGCCCCGTCAGCGTGATGCCGACGGTTCCGAGCCCCTCGAAGGGGTAGCCCCGCCGCTCCTCGTCATGCAGACAGAAGACGAAGACCGACAGCGCGGTACAGACCGCGGCGAAGCGCAGATCGTAGATCGCGGCGCTCTCCAGCACCATGGCGACGAAGCCGACGACGCACTGCCAGACGGCGACGCGGAACCGGAGCCGCCCCAGCGTCTCGCGATAGATGAAAACGAAGAGCGCGGCCAGCCCGATCGCGAGGAAGAAGAGCAGCGCCGGCAGCGGATTCGTCTCGTACAGGTCGATGTAATGCCCCGCCGCGACGCACGCCGACGTGATATAGGCCGCCAGCGCGGCGGCAGAGCGCATCACGAAGGCGACGCTCAGGAAGAGGATCGCGTCCAGCAGCAGGCACAGCCAGACGCCCATGCCCAGATGCAGCGACGCGCTCAGCATGGCCACGGTTCCGGCGCAGCCGGCGCACCACAGGACGGCGGCGCTCTCGCCGGCAGGCAGGCTGCCGCTGTACCGGCGCAGCGTGAAAACGCCCGCGAACTGCCCGATGAGGATCGGCACGAAGGACAGCGCGACCTTGACCGGGTCCGGGAATTTCTGCCACCCGGCCAGGAACAGGATCACCGCGCCCACGCCGATGAAGACCGCCGTCAGAAGCGCGAACACCGTCGTGACGCTGCGGCGCTTCTCGTCCTTCGCGGTCATTTCGTCGCCGCCGTAGATCAGATACTCCGGCGTCACCCCCAGCACGGCGGCAAGCGCGACGATGTCGCCGACGGCCGGCAGCGCCTCGCCCTTTTCCCACGCGGCTACGAGGCCGGGCTCGCGGCCCATCGCCTGCGCGACGCCCTCGGGCGTCCACTTGCGCGCCCGCATGATGCGCTGCATCTCACGGGAAACCTGATTGGTCAACACTGTCACCTCCCCGGATCGTCAAATATGAAAGCGCTATGAATCAGGAGCCGAACACGCGCAGGATGGAGCGGAAGAACCGGTCCAGCGCGGCGAAGAGGAAATCGATCGCGCCGATATTGAAGAACCGGGCGGGCGTATAGGTCTTTTCCGCGGCGTTGATCAGGAACGCCTCCGTGTAGATGACGCCGCCCTCGCCGAAGATCTCGGCGCGCACATAGTCGCCCAGACCGTCGACCTCGTCCAGATCGATCGCCTCGCCGGGCTTCGTCACGGCGATCTGCTCGCCGCCGGAGATCCAGCGCACAAGAAGCGCGTTCTGCGCGTCCACGCGGATCGTGTTCGCCGCGTCGTCCACGGCGATATTCGTCACGGCGGGACGGGTCTCGCGGGCGAAGTATCCCGCGTCGTCGATCGCCTTGTATTTCACGCCCACGTTGGACTTTTTCGCCGTGCGCGCGAGCGCGTCGCGCTCCGCGTCATACGCGTCCAGGATGGCGCTGAGCTCGTCGTACAGCGCGGTCTGCCCGTAAAGACTGAAGATGGCCTCCGCGTACGCCGCCAGATCCTCATAGCTGCCCACACAGGTGCTCTGGGGCAGCAGGCGGCCCTTTTCGATCGCGTCGCGCAGCGCCGCGCTCGTCTTTTCGGCGGCCAGCACCACGACGGAGCCGGTGTCGATCTTGTCGAGCTGGTGCGCGTCGCTGGATGCGATGGCGGTGACGCTGCGGCCGTTCGCCGCGGCTCTGGTCAGCAGGACGTCCCACAGCTTGCGGTCGTAGCGGGTGCGGTCGTCGCCCTTGGAATTGACGTCGATGCCGATGCAGGCGTCGTAATGATCGATCAGGTAATAGTATTTGTCGATATAATAGCGGTACGCGGGGTTCGCCTCGTTGTACGCGTCGTCGCCGTAAAGCTCATAGCGCGCCTGCGTGTACTCGCCGGGGTGGTTGATGACGCACAGGCCGCCGGCTTTGTCCACGCCGCGCATCGTCTCCTCATAATCGCAGACGGAGTTGTTCTCGTATTCCACGAACCAGCTGTTGACGTGCGCGTTGACAGAGACGGCGTTGTTCTCGATGCCGTAGGGCACCCGCAGGATCTCACGGCCGTCCTCGAGCACCAGATAATCGTCCGCGCCGCGCGTCTCCAGCCGGTAGGCGTCGCCGTTCTCGAATACGCCGCTTTCACCCGGATAGTCCAGCGCGTCCTCGCTTCGGCCGACGAGCTTGAGCGCCTTGCCGATGAAATTCCGGTCGCCGGCTTTCCAGCCGCGGTCCACAGTGCCGTGGTCGGTGATCGCCACGATGTCAAAGCCGGTCTCCACGTGCCGCTGCAGGCTCTGACGCAGCGTGTGATCGCCGTCGGTGGCGTTGGTGTGGGTGTGCAGCGCGGTTTTGTACTGCCGGACGGCGCTCCAGTCCACGTCATCATAGGCGCTCGTGATCTCGATGTCGTCCGCCCACGCGACGGCGGTCAGACAGCCCGTCAGCAGACAGGCGCAAAGCAGCAGACTCAGGAGTTTTTTCGCGGTATTTTTCATGTCGGTCCCTCCCCGGAAGCGTTCTGTCTCGATTCTATCACAAAGAAAAGCAAACTTCAAGTCAAAGAACAGCGGCCCGGAGCGTGTCCGAGCCGCCGGTATTCGGTTTATTTGCGGATCAGCGCGCCGATCAGACGGAAGAATGTGCGCAGCCAGCGGAAGAACGCGCCGATCGAGGTCTTTGACTGCGGCACGATGGGCGCCTCGTCGTTGGCTTCGACCGCCTGCAACGGCGTCAGCGGCGCGGCCGCGCCCGTGTAGTTCATAAAACGGGTGAAGCCCTGTGCCTCCAGCTTGTCCACGGTGGCATCCGGCGTCCGGACGATCGCGGTGGCGAGCGTCATGACGGCGCTGTCGAACCGGTGATCCGCGTTCTTGATGTACCAGGTCGATTCCGGCAGCAGACCGGGCAGCGCGTCCACCATGCGGTCCGGAGAGATGTAACCGTCCGTGCCCTCGGCAGCGCGCGCGGCGACGTATTCCTCCGGGAACGGATCGCCGATGTTCCTGCCGACTGCGCCGAAGGAGCCGCGGCTGACAGGCACGCGTCCGTCGGTCGTCTCCAGCGCGGCGGTGCCCGCCGTGGGATACTTCGACTGGAAGCCGTATTCAACGAGGCAGGATACATGCACGCCGGCGTCCTGCAGCGCGCCGATGATCTCCGTCTGGCGCGAACCGACGTTGTAATAATAGTCGTCGAATTTCGCGAGCTGGACGGCGTAGGTCTCCTTGTCCGCGTCGGTCGGGAACACGTAATCCCGGTAGTCCTCATAATGGTCGAGCACCTGCGCGACGAATCCGCCGCAGCGGCCGTAATGCTCCCGCAGGATCTTTGAGATGAACGGCCCCTTGACCTTGTTGTAAACGTCGTTGACGACAGCCATGGTCACTTTTTTGCCGAAATGACTCCTGTAAACGACGTCGAGCGTATCGTAGATGAGATCGATCAGCACGCCGTCGGCGATGTCGTAAAGGGCGCCCGGATACCCGAATTTATGCATCGTCCGGTAAGTCGATTCCAGCTCGAACTCGATATTGCCGGAGAAGAGCCGGTCCTCCCGGTCGAGCCCGTTCGCGGAGGTCGTCGAGATCAGGACCGATTCGATCCCGGCGTAGTTCCGGGGCGCCTCGTACTTTTCCAGATAGGCGAGCATGTACGCGTTGCCGAGGCACTGTCCGATCAGGATGATTTTGTCGTGTCCCGTGACGGCCTTGATCCGTTCGATCACGTCGCGGATGTAATCCGCCTCGTCCATCGGGGAGATCCGCATATCCGGGAACAGCTCGTACGCCTCGTCAACCCCGCGCGTGTCGCGGAACGCGTATTCCTCCGCCGGGATCTTGTCCTCCGACCAGGACTCCGGCGGGACGTTTCCTTCGGCGTCGGGTTTGATGTGCGTATAAGCCGGCTGCAGCTGCTCCCAGGCCTTTTCGCTCCACTTTTCCCAATTGCCGGTGACCAGCGCCGGGAACGCGTAGGGCAGCGCGGCCTTCACGATGGCGGATACGTATTCGCCGTCGTCGTACAGCGTATGCCGCTCGCCGTCGTCGCCGATGAAATAGATATCGCTGTCGCCGTGGATCCGCAGCACCGGGATATTCTGCGCCCGCTCTCCCGCGGCGAACGCCGCGCCGAAGGTCAGGACAAACAGGACGAACGCGAGACAGAAGGCCGTGATCTTTGTAATTTTCCTCATAATCCCATTCCCTTTCGCGCAAGGCTCAAAAACGATCCGTGATCCGGTAAAGAAATACGCGGGGTACAGATCGTTCTCAATAGGATTATAGCATGGTTATCACAGTTTTTTATTTTATATCAGAATATTAAATGCGATTATTCAAAAAAGAAAAAGCGGCCGAAGCCGCTTATTTTCAGATATCGAGCGTGACGAGCGAGGCGAGGTTCAGACGCAGTACCGCGCCGCCGTTTTCGGTCCCCAGCGCGTCAAAGGCGCCCCACACATCGGTCCGCTTGTAGCTGATGTTGTGCGCGCCGCTCTTGTCAACGCCGTAGCCGGCGGTGCGCTTGGTCGCGCCGGTATAGTCGGCTCTTGCCGTGAACATCGCCATGCTCAGCTTCGGGACGACGTCGTCCGGATCCTCGAGCCGCACCAGCCGCCCCTCCCGCAGGGACTTGTTCACCACTTAATTGTTATTTAACAAAAAAACGCAAACAATGTCAACAGTACAATAAGTTTAATATATGTTTGAAAGAAATAAACATCAAGTATTCGTCACCCGTCGAAAAGCACAAAAAGCACCCCGAACACGGCTCGCCGAATGAAAAAAAGCAAAAGCCCGTGCGCTTCGAGCTTTCATTCGCGCCGCGGACAGATCTGCCGCACAGCGTCGGCCCCGCGAAAATGAGGCTGCCTCGTTTGAGACAGCCCCGTATTGTATGCTCCGTTTCAGCGCTTGAGCAACTGTCCGATAAGCCGGAACAGCGTTTTGATCCAGCGGAAGAACGCCCGGAACGCGTTGGGCGTCTTCGGCGTCACGACCTGCGCCGCGTCGGTGTCCTCCGCCGTGAGCGGCCGCAGCGGCGTGTCCCCGTCGGTGTACCACAGGAAGCGCGCCCAGCCCTGTTCGCGCAGCCGCTCGACCGTCGCGCCGGGCGTTTTGACGATCGCCGTGGCCAGCGCCATCACCGGCCTGTCGAAGGCGTGCGGCGCGTTTTTGATGTACCAGGTCGTTTCCGGCAGCAGCCCGGTGCTCGCGTCGACCTGCCCGTCCGGCGAGATATAATCCGCAAAGCCGTAGGAAACGCGCGAGGCGACGTAGTCCTCCGGCAGCGTCTGCCCGATGCGGCAGCCCGTCGCGCCGAAGGAGCTTCGACTCACGGGCACGCGCCCGTCGCTGGTCTCCAGCGCGGCCTCGCCGCCGGTGGGATAGCCGTTCTGCACGCCGTACTCGGCGATGGAGGCGACGGTGACGCCGGCGGCCTGCATGTCGCGGATCATCTCCGGCTGGCGCTGCTGGACGTTGTAGTAATAGTCGTCAAATTTCGCGATCTGCGTCTCGTAGGTCTGCCGGTCCTGCTCCGTCGGGAAGACGTAGTCCTTATATTCCTCGTAGTGCTCAGTCACGGAGCTGACGTATCCGCCGCAGCGGCCGTAGTACTCGCGCAGGACGCGCGCGATGAACGGGACCTTGACCTTGTCGTAGACGTTCTGCACGACGCCGACCGTCAGCTTGCCGAGCCCCTTCGCCTGATAGGCCAGATCGAGCGTATCGTAAATGAGGTCGAGCAGCATGCCGCCCGCCATGCCGGCAAGCTCCGCCGGCAGCTCGTAGTTGCCCAGCGCGCGGTAAGCCGATGCCAGCTCCAACCGGATCGTACCGCTGAACAGCCGATCCTCGTCGGGCAGACCGTTGGCGGTGGTGGTGGAATAGACGACCGCCTCGATCCCCGCGTAGCCGCGCGGAGCCTCGTACTTGTTCAGGTAGGCGAGCATATAGGCGTTGCCCATGCACTGGCCGATCAGCGTGATCTTGTCTGCGCCGTGCAGCGCCTTGATGCGCTCGACCGTCTCGTGGATCTCGTCCGCCGCGTCCATCGGCGAAACGCGCATATCCGGGAAGAATTCATACGAAAACTCCACGGTGTCACAGGACATCCGGTAAGGCACGCTGTTGAGCTCGCTGAAATTGATCCACGTGTCCGCCGGGACGTTGCCCTCGGCGTCGGGCTTATAGTGATCGTAGGCGGGCTTGAGCTGCTCCCAGGCGGCGTCGCTCCACTTGTCCCAGTTGCCGGTGATCAGCGCCGGGATCGCCAGCGGCAGCGCGGCCTTCGCGACGGCGGAGACGTATTCCCCGTCGTCATACAGCGGCGTCGCGACGCCTTCGGGCGAAGCCCAGAACAGCGTATTCTCCCCGCGGATGCGCAGGATCGGCGCGTCTGACGCGGCCTGCGCCGGGAACGCGGCGCCCAGCGGCAGGATCAGCAGCGCCATCGTCAGCAGGACGCCGATCGCCTTTTTTATATGACTCACAAAAAGACCTCCCGTTTCACCGGATGAAACCGACCATAATGTTATATTGTCATTTTATCACAATTTTCATACTTTTTTATTTCGTATCAGAATATTTACAAAACTTTCCGTATTCGCAATACGAACACCACAATTCAGAACGGTTCCTCCTGACGCGGGACGATTTTACACAATATTTACATTTTTTGTCCCGTAATTCGTTGACACTTTTGCGTCTTCCGCATATAATTGAAAGCAGAATTATGAAGGGAGGGGTTCCCTTGGCTGTCTGCGACGTTGCGATCATCGGCGGCGGCACGAGCGGAGCGTATTTCGCCCGGGAGATGGCGCGCAGGGGGTACGCCGTCACGGTGATCGACGCGCTGCCCCGCGACAAGATCGGCACGAAATACGACATTTTCCACATCGCGGAGCGGGATTTCGCGCGCTTCGAGATCCCCCGCCCCGTCGAGGGCGACCCGGCGTGGGCGTTCGAGTTCGCGAAGAACCGCAACGCGGATCCAGAAAACCGCAGCCCCGTGACGGCGATGAACCCGACCGTGGGACTGCATCTGCGCGAATACACGCTTTTACTCGTCGAAGCGGCTGAAAAGGCCGGCGCGAAATTCGTCTTCGACGCGAGCTTTGACAGCTTCCTCTTTGAGGACGGGAAGATCAGCGGTCTGCGCTATAAAAGGCGCGGCCGGCGCACGAGCCTGAACGCCCGGTGCGTCGTCGACTGCTCCGGCATCCCGGCCGTCGGCAGGACGCAGCTGCCCCCGACCTACGGTATGGAGACGTTCCCGCTGGGCGGCGACGATATGTTCTACGTGACGCTGCGCTACGTGAAGCTCCTCGACGAGAAGGATTATCTGGACGGCTCCACCTTCTGGGCGTACTACAAGAGCTGGATCGCCCCCTGCGCCGATCCGAAGGGCGCGATCATCGGCGTGGGCGCGGTGACGAGCTTCGAACACTGCGACGAGATCTACGAGGACATGTGCCGTCACATCGATCTGCCGACGCATACGGTCGAGCGCGTTGAGCGCGGCGCCACACCCTACCGGCGGCCGCCCTACACGCTGGTCGCGGACCGGTTCATCGCCTGCGGCGACGCCGCCTGCCTGACGAAATCCGAGAGCGGCGAGGGCGTCACCTCCGCCATGACGCAGATCCGAATCGCCGCTGACGCGCTCGACCGGGCGCTGACGCTCGGCGACGCGTCGAAGGAACTGCTCTGGAACGTCAACAAGCGATACAACGACGCGCAGGGCGCTGATTTCGCCTTTCTGCGGGCGCTGCTCACCGGCGTGATCAACGCGGCGACCTTTGACGAATTCAAATACGTCTTCGCGAGCGGCGCGATCACGGACGGCCTGATGGACGCCGTCTCCGCCGGAGCGGAGCCAAAGCTCACCCCGGCGATGGTCATGCCGGTCCTGACGGCGTTCCTGAAGGGGATCGCGACAGGACGGCTCTCGCGCGATACGCTGAAGGCCGCCGCCCGGGCGCTCAAAAACGCGCTGGAGATCAAAGCGCACTATCTGGACTTTCCCCCGACGACCGCGGGCTACTACGCCTGGGTGCTCAAGGCTGACGTGCTCTGGCACCGCGTCGGGAAAATGCGATAAAACGCGAACGGAGGGACGATTATGCATCTGCCGAAATTTCTTACCAAATTCCTCGCCGTCCTGCTGTCGATCATCACGCCGGTCGCCTGCGTGATGACGCTCGACCTGACGGCGCGATTCGACAAGGCGATCCCCGAAGCGCTGGAAAAGGCCGGCGGCTTCATGGCCGGCGTCTGCCACCCAGAGCCCGAGTACGACATGATCACCGGCGCGAACATCGGCTGGATCCGCGAGGATATGCCCATGCCCGTTGACGCGGACGGCAATGTGACCGACCGCTGGGAGCGCTGGAAGGCCGAAATGCAGGCGTACGCCGACCACGGCATCAAGCTCATGACGGTCACCCCCTACCCCGACGACTACCGGGCGATCGGGCTGGATATCCGCAATGAGGCGGATATCCCCGGCATCCAGGCCATCGCGCGGTTCATCATCGAGGACCTGCAGGGCATCGCCGGCGGCATCCAGGTGACCAACGAGATGGGCGTGGACCGCTTCACCCTGCCCCTGACCATGGATGAGGCCGCGAAGTTCATCGGCGTGCAGCTCGAGGCCATGTACCCCCTGCGCGGGGACGTGCTGCTGGGCTACAATCTCGGCGGGCTCGGCTTCCTGCAGCTGCCCTTCCGCATGATGAAGTACCACAAATACTGCGATTACATCGGCGTGGACCTGTATCTGGGCTCCTTCGAGAACATCGTCAAGGACATCAACCTGCACATGGCGATCCTGCAGCTGGTGCGGCTGGTCACCCACAAGCCGATCATCATGCAGGAATTCGGCTACATCGGCTTCGGCGAGCCCAAGACGCAGGCGGAAAAGACCGAGATCCTGCGCTCCTACGGCTTTGAGAGCGAAGCGGCCGCCAGAGCGGACATCTGGACCTTTGTGAACAGGCTGCCGAAGGATCTGGCGGAGGAGATCAACGAAAACTACGCGGACCGCTCCGACGCGGAGGTCGCGTCGCTGGTCTTCGACGGCGAGTACGCGAACCACATCTACCGGGAGCTGGCCGAGGGCACCGGTCTGCGCGGCTATGAGCACTCCCCCGAGGGACAGGCGAAATTCTACGCCGACCTGATCCCGAAGCTCAAAAACTGCGGCTTCGTCATCGGCGCGTTCCTCTATATGTGGAACGACTCCGAGCACTGCTACGTCTGCGGGCAGAGCGACTGTCCCGTGGAGACCGGCTGGGGCATCGTGGACGGCGAGGGCAATCCGAAGCCCGCGTACTACGCGGTGCGCGACGCCTTCGCGCAGGAACCGACGATCAGCTGACAACAGCGCGTCAACGGCCCCGGGGTCAGTCCCCGAGGCCGTTTTTTCCTTTTAAATGTCAGGGCAGACGGTACCCGGCGGCCAGGTACAGGCTGTACCAGTCCTCCCGGGACAGCTCGACCGCCGCGCCCGCCGTGATCTCCCGGATCCGCGCGGGATCCATTGACCCGGAGATCAGCTGCATCCGCGCCGGATGGCGCAGGATCCACGCCGCGGCGACGCCCGTGGGCGTGACGCCGTATTTTTCCGCCAGCATCCGCAGCTTCGCGTTGAGCGCCGGATAGTTTTCCTCGTCGCCGATGAATGAGCCGCCGAAGAAGCCGCGCTGGAACGGCGACCAGGTCTGGATCGTGATCCCCCGGATCCGGCAGTACTCCAGCAGCGCGCCGTCATGCATGACCGACTCGTCGTTTTTCATGTTGACGTTCAGACCGGACGCGACCATGCCGGATTCCGTCAGGGAGAACTGCAGCTGATCCGCGACGACGGGCTGCCGCACCGCCGTCTTCAGCAGCTCGATCTGCATGGGGCTGTGGTTTGACACGCCGAAATGCCGTACCTTGCCGCTTTGCGCGAGCCGGTCGAACGCCTCGGCGACCTCCTCCGGCTCCATCAGCGTATCCGGCCGATGCAGCAGGAGCGCGTCCGCGTGATCGACGCCCAGCCGCCGCAGCGAGCCCTCCGCGGCCTCGATGATGTGATCGCGGGAAAAGTCGTAGCAGCCCTTGCGGATGCCGCACTTCGTCTGGATGAAGATTTTGTCGCGCAGCGCCTTGTGCGCGGCGAGATACGCGCCGAACAGCCGTTCGCATTCGCCGCCGCCGTAGATATCCGCGTGATCGAAAAAGCTGACGCCGCATTCAAGCGCCGTCCCGATCGTCCGGTCGACCGAAGCCGCGTCCGTCAGGCGCATACAGCCCATCGCCACCGCCGAAACGCTTTCACCGCCGAATAATACCTGTTTCATAGGATCCGCTCTCCCCTCTTTGCCGGTCGTTTTCCGCCTCATCGTATCACAAAGCCCGTTATATGTCAATATCGGAAGAATCAAGACAAAAAAGCAGCCCCGCGGGACTGCTCTTCAAAATGCGCGTCAATAATCGGTCAGCGTCTTATCGTCCGGATAGGTCACACGGTACCCGAGCCGCAGGGCAAAGCCCTGTCCGGCCGGGATCCGGATGTTCCAGCTGACGACGCCGGTCTTCTGTTCCAGCTGACCGCCGCTGAGCTCGAGCACCTCGACCTGGATATCCTTTTCCTGCGGGACCGGCACCTGATCGCGGACCTCCATGCTGATATTCTGCGCCGTCGGGTTGACGATCTTGATCTCATAGACGGATTCCTCGACCGTCTTGCCGCGGATCGCCTTTTTCGAGCGCTTCCTGTAGATCTCCGCCCGGCTGATACGCAAGCCCTCGATCCGGCCGAGCGTGATCGTCACGTCGTCGGTATCGTCCGTATCCAGGTTCGCGCTGCCGGAGTACCGCCCGTTCAGGTAAACGCCCGCCGTGCCGGATTTCACGTTCGGCAGCCCCTCGCCGAGATTGGCGATCAGGAAAGCGGTCGGCGACGCCTTCGCGGCGCAGATGATCTGATACCGCGCCTGCACGCGGATCGTCTCCAGATCAGCCTGGATCCCATGCGCGCCGCGCGGGATGTTCCGCGTGCCGGGCAGCGTGTACGCGGTCATCGTCTCATCCTGCTGCTGCGTCACCGGCGCGGTTTCGACGCGGCTGAGCATCGGCTCACTCGTATCCTCCACGGAACGGGTGCGTCCGGGCTTCTTTTTGGCCCCGCCTGAGAAGGCGGAGTCTGCCGCCATAGGCATGGAGGGCATGGCCATCATCGGCGCGGGCATCGCATAGGAAGACTGATACGGATCCTCAAAGCGCAGACGGATCGGATCCAGCCTCGGCAGATCCGTAAACGTCGTGGGATTCCCGGAAAACAGGCTGATCGCCACGTCCTCCCAGTCCTCCTCCGTTTCCTGTATGATCTGCCCGCGCACGCGCAGCTCCAGCGGATTCACCGCGTCCGAATAGATCTCATAGATGGATTCCCAGTTGGCGGCGGGCTCGAAATACTGCAGATCGAAGGCGTATTCGCCGGCTTCGGCGGCGGTGACGCTGACCAGCATCACATACCGCTCGTCCTGTTTCGCCTGATCCGCGCGCTGCCGCTGAAGCTTCCTGATCTGCGCCTGCAGCGCGGTCGTCTCCTCGTAGAGCTTCTGCAGCCGGACGCCCTGCTCGTCCAGATAGGCGAGGAACGCGGCCCCGTCGAGATCGGCGCCGGTGCCGTACGATTCGAGCATCCTGCGCTGAAGGTCCTTGATCTGCAGCTGTCTGTTCAGACCGTCGATCTCGGCGTCGATGCGTTCGACGTCCGCATTGTTCGTACGCGCGGTCTTCGCCATGCCGAAGCGGATCCCGGTGCAGCGGATCCCCGCCTCGCTGAACAGCCGGCAGGTGTCCTCGTTCGCGGTGTCGCTCAGCCCGAAAACGCACAGCTCCTGCTCGCCGGCCTCAAGCCGCGCCGTCCCGCGCCGCGTCACCTCCGCGCCTCTGCGAAAAATGCGCGCGCTCGTGATTTTCGTTGTCATCTCGACCATTTGACCACTTCCTTTTTTCGCTGTTTGTCCGTTCAGGGTATAAAACGCGTCAGAGCGCCCGCAGCGCGCGCGCCACGCGCGCGACAGGCAGTCCGACGATATTGTACCAGTCGCCGCTGATCGACTCGACCAGCAGGCCGCCCTTTTCCTGAATACCGTAGGCGCCGGCCTTGTCGTCGCATTCGCCGGTGTCGGCGTAAGCGTCGATCTCCGCGTCCGTCAGCGCGTAGAACGTCACGTCGGAGCAGACCGCGAAGTGCGCCGTCCGGTCCCCCTTCGTGATGCAGACGCCGGTGTAGACCTGATGCGTCTTTCCCGAGAGCAGGCGCAGCATCCGCTTCGCGTCCGCCCGGTCGGCGGGCTTGCCCAGGATCAGCCCGTCCACGGCCACGACGGTGTCGGCGGCGAGGACGGCGTCATCCGCCGCGATCTCCGGGTGATGCGCCCGCACGGCGTCCCCCTTGCGGCGGCTGAGCGTCAGCACGGCGTTTTCCGGGTCGATCCCCGCCGGCAGAGACTCGTCGCAGTCAGAGGTGACGACGGTAAAATCAAAGCCCGCCATCGCCAGCAGCTCCCGTCTGCGGGGCGACCCCGACGCCAGAATCAAAGACATACGCCTTCCTCCTTACAGATCTGTTCGCAGACGGCCCGATCACAGGTCATCTGCCGTATGAGCGCGTCCAGCGAGTCAAACCGCCGCTCGTCCCGCACGAAGCGCAGCAGCGCCACGGGAACGGATATACCGTACAGGTCGCCGGAGAACCCGAAGATGTGCGTCTCGCTGCGCGCCCGCGTCCCGTCCACGGTCGGACGCACGCCGATATTGGTCATGGCCGGATACAGCCGGCCGCCGACGGTCGCCGTCGACGCGTAAACGCCGTGCCGCGGAATGCAGAAGCCGGCGGGGAAATGCTGATTAGCCGTCGGGAAGCCCAGCGAATGTCCTCTGGCGTCGCCGTGCGCCACCGGGAAGGCATAGCCGAAGCGCCGCCCCAGCATGGCGTTCGCCTCCGGCACGTCGCCGCGCGAGAGCGCCTCGCGGATCCGCGTCGAGCTGATGAGCGCGCCGCCCCAAAGCACGGCGGGCACCGTCGAAACGGCGATCCCCTCGCGGGCGCAGAGCGCCGTCAGCGTTTCCGCGGTGCCCGCGCCGCCGCGGCCGAACCGGTAATTGCCGCCGCAGAAGACGCGGCTCGCGCCGAGCCTGTCGCGCAGGATCGCCCGCACGAAGGTCTCCGGCGACATATCCCGGATCTCGGCAAACCGCACGGTCACACCGCGCACGCCGAGCGCCTCGAGCATGTCGAGCCGCTGCGCCGCCGTCAGAAGCGCGGGCGGCGCCTGTCCGCGCAGCGCCTCCAGCGGATGCGTATCAAAAAGCAGCGCCTCGGGCGTTGTCCCCGACGCGGCCAGCGCGGCCCTGATCACCGCCATATGTCCCAGATGCAGACCGTCGAAGGTGCCGAGCGCCACGGCGGCCGGTGTCATATCATGCTTCATACCAAATACAGTTTTTTCACGGAAAGCGCGTCGCCGCCCATCGTTCCCACGCCCAGAAAGGCGTTTTTCGGGCCGTAGACACGGACGAGCCCGTCTTCCCCCTCAAAGCGCAGCCGCTCCCGGTCCAGACTGCCGCCGTTGGAGAAGCGCACGGCCTGCTTTTCGGTCACGTATACAGCCGGGTACGTCTCCATGGCGCGTTCGACCGGCAGCAGCGGCGTATCCGGCGACAGCTCGTCGAGCCGCACCGCGTCCGAGAGCGCGAAGCCGTTGGCCCGCGTCCTGCGCAGGTACGTCATCACCGCGCCGCAGCCGAGCGCCCGTCCCAGATCGTCGATGATCGAGCGCACGTAGGTGCCGGAGGAGCACGACAGCCGGAGCGCGTACTCCCGTTCGGACAGCCGTTCGCAGTCGAGCGCGCAGACGGTCGCCTGCCGGGGCTGACGCGCCGCCTCACGGCCCTGCCGCGCCAGCTCATACAGCCGCTGCCCGTTCACCTTGACGGCGGAATACATCGGCGGCAGCTGGGTGATCTCGCCGCGGAACGCGTCGAGCGCGCTTCGCACGGCCGCCTCGTCAGGGATATCGTCGCTGCGCGACAGGATCGTGCCGGTGATGTCCAGCGTATCGGTCGTCAGCCCGAGGCGGAATACGCTTTCGTACGATTTGTCGTGATCCGGCAGCAGCTCGAGAAAGGCCGTCGCGCGTCCGACCGCCACGGTCAGGACGCCGGTCGCCATCGGATCCAGCGTTCCGCTGTGCCCGACCTTCTTTTCCGATAAACAGCGCCGGACATGCCGCACGGCGGAGAACGATGTGATCTCCGCCGGCTTGTCCAAAATCAAAAATCCGTTCATAACAGCCCCTGATCGCGCAGGACCGTCCGCATCGCCGCGAGAACGGCGGCTTCGGCCTCGGCGCGCGTGCCGTACGCGTTGCAGCCGGCCGCCGCCCGGTGACCGCCGCCGCCCAGCAGCGATGCCATCGCCTGCGCGTCGGCGTTTTCATTGGTGCGGATGCTCACCCGGAACTCGCCGGGGTCGCGCTCCTTGAGCGTCGCCGCGGTCAGGACGCCCTCGATCTGCCGCGGCAGCGCGGAGAGCGCCTGCATCTCGGTCTCCTGCACGCCGGAACGCTCGATCATCTCATGCGTCACGGTCATCAGCGCGCATCGTCCGTCATCATAAAGCGTCAGATTGGCGAGCGCCTCGCGTTCGAGCGCCGCGTACTGCCGCGTCTTTGTCTCAAAATGGATCTTGTTGATCCGGGCGATGTCCGCGCCGGCGCGGACGAGCTCCGCCGCGATCTCGAAGCTTCTGGCGGTCGTGTTGCCGTAGCGGAAGCAGCCCGTGTCGGTGGAGACGCCGGTGTACAGACAGTCCGCCAGCCGCCGCGTCAGCGGGACGTTCAGCAGCTTCACCAGATCATAGACGATCTCCGCGGCGGCAGCGGCGGACGCGTCCAGACAGGTTTCCTGCGCGTAATGCGTGTTGGAAACGTGATGATCGACGCACAGATCCACCCGGCAGTCCCGCGCGAGCCCCGCGCCTGTCACGCCGAGGATCTTCCGGTCGGAGACGTCCACGGCCACGATGTACCGGGGCGTAAAATCCGGGAAGGACAGCCCCTCGGCAAGGCCCTCCATGGTGTGCGGCAGCGTGTCCAGACACGGCCGGACACGCTTGTCCATCGCCTGCAGCGCCAGCGCAAGGGCATACACGCTGCCCACGGCGTCGCCGTCCGGATTCTCATGCGCCAGGACCAGAACGTCGTCCATATCGCGCAGAAGCGCGGCCGCCTCACTTCTCGTCAGATCCATCGTCTCCTCCGCCCGCGGTATTGTTCTTTTCGAAATTCTGCCAGAGCTCGATCCCGGCGCGGACGCTGTCGTCCGCGATGAACTTGAGCTCCGGGCTCTTGCGGATGCGAAGACGGGCGCTGAGCTCCCGCCGGATCAGTCCCGTCGCGTGGGTGATGCCCTCCACGGCGGTCTTCGCGGTCTCCAGCCCGTCGTAGGCGCTGACGTAGACCTTGCCGTAGGACAGGTCGTGCGCCAGCTCGATGCGGACGACCGTCAGGAGCTTGCCCGCCACCCGGGGATCCTTCAGCTCCCCGATGATGGCCGTGATCTCCCGCCGGACGTCCTCCGCCATGCGGTCTTTTTTATATACTGACATAGGGGATCAATCCTCCGTGTACTCCTCTGTGGCGTAGGCCTCGAAAATGTCGCCCTCCTTGATGTCGCCGAACTTGTTGAGAGTGATGCCGCACTCGTAGCCCTGCGCGACTTCCTTCACATCGTCCTTGAAGCGCTTGAGGGAGGACAGCTCGTCCTCTGCCACCACGATGCCGTCGCGCACCACGCGGATCTTCGCGCCGCGGGTGACCTTGCCGGTGAGCACGTAGCAGCCGGCGATGGTGCCGATCGAGGAGACCTTGATGGTCTTGCGCACCTCGAGCTTGCCCAGCTCCACGTCGCGCACCTTCGGGGCGAGCATGCCCTTGATCGCGGCCTGCACGTCTTCGATGCAGTCGTAGATGACCATGTACATGCGCATTTCCACGTTGTCGCGCTCGGCGGCCGCCTCGGCCATGGAATCGGGACGCACGTGGAAGCCGATGATGATCGCGCCGGAGGCGTTGGCCAGCATGACGTCCGACTCGTTGACGGCGCCCACGCCGCCGTGGATGACCTTGACGCGCACCTCGTCGTTGGAGAGCTTCTCCAGCGACTGGGTGACGGCCTCGACGGAGCCCTGCACGTCGGCCTTGACGATGATGTTCAGCTCCTTCACGGAGCCCTGCGCCAGCGTGGAGAACAGGTTCTGCAGCGTGACCTTCTGACGGGCGTTGAACGCGGCGTCCTTGGCCTCCTGCTTGCGCTGTTCGACCAGATCGCGGGCAAGACGCTCATCGCTGACCGCGTCGAACGCGTCGCCCGCGCCCGGCGCCTCGGCAAGGCCCGCGACCTCGACGGGGACGCTGGGTCCGGCCTCCTTGATCGGGTTGCCGTTGTAGTCGGTCATGACGCGGACGCGGCCGACCGCGGTGCCCGCGACGATGATGTCGCCGGTGCGCAGCGTGCCGTTCTGCACGAGCAGCGTGGCGATGGGGCCTCTGCCCTTGTCCAGACGCGCCTCGATGACGATGCCTCTCGCCGCGCGGTTCGGGTTGGCCTTGAGCTCCTTGACCTCGGCGACCAGCAGGATGGACTCAAGCAGCTGATCGATGCCCATACCGGTCTTCGCGGAGACGGGCACCACGATGGTGTCGCCGCCCCACTCCTCGGGCACCAGCTCATATTCGGTGAGCTGCTGCAGCACGCGGTCGACGCTGACGCCGGGCTTGTCCATCTTGTTTACGGCGACGATGACGGTGACGCCGGCGGCCTTGGCGTGGTTGATCGCCTCGATGGTCTGCGGCATGATGCCGTCGTCGGCGGCGACGACCAGGATCGCGATGTCCGTCGCCTGCGCGCCGCGGGCGCGCATGGCGGTGAAGGCTTCGTGGCCGGGCGTATCGAGGAAGGTGATGTCGCGGCCGTCGATGTTGACGCGGTAGGCGCCGATGTGCTGCGTGATGCCGCCGGCCTCGCCGCCGGTGACGTTCGTGTGGCGGATCGCGTCGAGCAGGGAGGTCTTGCCGTGGTCAACATGGCCCATGACGCACACGACCGGCGCGCGGGTGACAAGATCCTCCGCGTGTTCCTCGTCCTCGCCGAAGAGGCGGTGCTCAATGGAGACGACGACCTCCTTTGTGATCTTCGCGCCGAACTCGTCGGCGACGAGATAGGCGGTGTCGTAGTCG